>USHH01000097.1 GCA_900554345.1 uncultured Bacteroidales bacterium
GGAAGACTCCGCAGCCGCGGCGCCACGCGAGGCGCTGCGAATCGCCGCCATGCTCGGTATAGACCCGACGCTCATCGACTCGGCGGCCCGTTTTTTAACTCTGCAACAATCACAACTTTAATATAGAAATGCAAGAAAGCAAATTAGGTCTCGATTTCAATAAAGTCGCCCACGCGAAAGACGTCGCCCGCAAGATCGCTCTCGACGTGCAGTCGTTTGTCGACCAATACACAACGGTGGCTGTGGAGCGCACGCTCTGCCGCCTCTTAGGCGTCGACGGCGTCGACGACAACACAGTGCCTCTGCCGAATGTGCTTGTCAACCACCTCAAGGAGAACGGTCTCCTCGGACGAGGAATACTCTATTTCATTGCCAACGCCATCATCGCCACAGGCCTCGACCCGCAGGCCATCGCCGAGAAGGTGGCCGCAGGCGAGCTCGACCTCACACGCCTCGAAGGGCACACTCCCGAAGAGGTGGCCGAGGCCCTGCGTCCTTACGTTGAGGCTTCCGTGAAGCGCATCAGCGAGCGGCGAAGCAAGAAAGAGCATTATCTCGCCACTATCGGGGAGGGTTCCAAGCCCTACCTCTATGTCATAGTGGCCACCGGCAACATCTACGAGGACGTGGTGCAGGCGCAGGCCGCAGCCCGTCAGGGCGCCGACATCATCGCCGTGATCCGCACCACCGGCCAGAGCCTCCTCGACTACGTCCCCTATGGCGCCACCACAGAGGGATTCGGCGGCACTTTCGCCACTCAGGAGAACTTCCGCATCATGCGCAAGGCCCTCGACGAGGTGGGCGAGGAAGTGGGACGATACATCCGCCTCTGCAACTACTGCTCCGGCCTCTGCATGCCGGAGATCGCCGCCATGGGCGCCCTCGAGGGTCTCGACGTCATGCTCAACGACGCCCTCTACGGTATCCTTTTCCGCGACATCAACATGCAGCGCACGCTTGTCGACCAGTTCATGAGCCGCGTCATCAACGGATTCGCAGGCGTGATCATCAACACCGGTGAAGACAACTACCTCACTACGGCCGACGCCGTGGAGGAGGCCCACACCGTGCTCGCCTCCGATCTCATCAACGAGCAGCTCGCCCTTCTCGCCGGCCTCCCCGAGGAGC
This sequence comes from uncultured Bacteroidales bacterium, assembly GCA_900554345.1. Taxonomy (GTDB): domain Bacteria; phylum Bacteroidota; class Bacteroidia; order Bacteroidales; family Muribaculaceae; genus Lepagella. The sequence continues at coordinate 1,129 of USHH01000097.1, forward strand.
AGATGGGTCTCGGACACGCCTTCGAGATGGATCCCTCGCTTGAGAACGGCTTCCTCCTCGAGCTCGCCCAGGCCCAGATGATCCGCGAGATCTTCCCCAAGGCCACCCTCAAATACATGCCCCCCACGAAGTTCATGACCGGAAACATATTCCGCGGCCATATCCAGGACGCCCTCTTCAATATGATCGGCATCTGGACCCATCAGGGCATCCAGCTCCTCGGTATGCCCACGGAGGCCATCCACACTCCATTCATGAGCGACCGCTACCTCTCGATCGAGAACGCCAAGTATATCTTCGGCAACATGAAGAGCATCGGCGACGAGATGGAGTTCAAGAAAGACGGCATCATCCAGACACGCGCCCGCGAGGTGCTCTCCAAGGCCACATCGCTGCTCGAGCAGATGGAGAGCGAAGGCCTCTTCTCCGCGCTCGAGAAGGGCATCTTCGCCGACGTGAAGCGCCCCAAGAACGGCGGAAAGGGCCTCGAGGGAGTGGCTCCCAAGACCGAAGGCTATTACAATCCATTTATTGAAATAATGCTTAACAGAGAAGAGAAATGAGCGAAGGCCTGTATTCAACCGAGAAAAAAGATTTCGACAAGACGCTCGACCTGAAGGCCGTGAAGCCTTACGGCGACACCATGAACGACGGCAAGACCCAGGTCAGCTTCACCCTCCCTGTGCCCGCAGGCGACGAGGCTGTGGAAGCTGCCAAGCAGCTGATGCGCAAGATGGGCTTCGAGAATCCCCTCATCGTCTACCATAAGGAGCTCACCGAGGGCTTCACTTTCTTCAACTGCTACGGCAGCTGCACCCATACCGTCGACTACACCGGCATCCACGTGCCCAAGGTGGAGGGCACCAAATGGGACATGCAGCAGACCGACGACTTCATCCGCGAGCACATCGGGCGCCCGCTGGTGGTGGTCGGCGCCAGCACAGGCACCGACGCCCACACCGTGGGAATCGACGCCATCATGAACATGAAGGGCTTCGCCGGCCACTACGGCCTCGAGCGATACGAGATGTTCGAGGCCCACAACCTCGGCAGCCAGGTGCCCAACGACGAGTTTATCGCCAGGGCCGTGGAGCTCGGCGCCGACGCCCTCCTCGTGTCGCAGACAGTCACCCAGAAAGACGTCCACATCCACAATATGGTGGAGCTCGTGGAGCTTCTTGAGGCCGAGGGCCTCCGCGACAAGATGATACTCGTATGCGGCGGCGCGCGCATCTCCCACGAGCTGGCAAAGGAGCTCGGCTACGATGCCGGTTTCGGCATGAACACATACGCCGACGACGTCGCCTCCTTCATCGCGCAGGAGTTCGACCGCCGTCAGCACTCCAAGTGATAACTGAAAACTAATAACTAATTGAAAAACATAATGGACAAACAGCAGATCAGAGAGACTATCGCCCGCCGCGCCGCCAAGGAGCTGCGCGACGGTTATGTGGTGAATCTCGGCATCGGCCTCCCGACGCTGATTCCCAACTACCTTCCGGAGGGAGTGCACGTCACCATCCACTCCGAGAACGGACTCCTCGGCATGGGTCCCCGTCCCGCCGAGGGTGAGGAGGATCCCGAATACACCGACGCCGGCGGCGCCTTCACTTCCGGCCTCCCCGGAGCCGCCACCTTCGACAGCGCCACCTCCTTCGGCTATGTCAGGGGCGGACATGTCGACGTCACGGTGCTCGGCGCTCTCCAGACCGACGCCAAAGGCAATCTCGCCAACTGGTGTATACCCGGCAAGAAAACTCCCGGCATGGGCGGAGCGATGGACCTCCTCGCAGGCGCCAAGCGCGTGATCCTCGCAATGGAACACACCGCCAAGGGCAACCATAAGATTCTCGAGGAGTGCACCCTGCCGCTCACGGCTGCCGGTGCCGTCAACCTCATCATCACCGAGATGGGCGTCATCGAGGTGACTCCCGACGGCCTCGTGCTAACCGAGATCAATCCCGAATTCACCGTCGACCAGGTGAAGGCAGCCACAGGCGCTCCGCTCAAGGTGGCCGAGAACCTCGGCAAAATGTGCTGACACGCCATGGACTACCGCTTTCTCAACCATGAGCTCTCGCCCGAAGGCATACTGACGCTCGAGATCTCAGCTCCGGCCACCCTCAACGCCCTGAGCCGCAAGATCCTCGAGGAGCTCGACGACTTCGTGGGCCGTATCCCCGCCGAGGCGAGGGTGATGGTGGTGCGCGGAGCCGGCTCCAAGTCGTTTGTGGCCGGCGCCGACATCTCGCAGATGGCTCCCTTCAACCCTGAGCAGGGACTCGACTTCGGGCGCTTCGGGGCTGCTGTCTTCCGCAAGATAGAGGAGCTTCCCATTCCCGTGATCGCGGCTGTCAACGGCTTCGCCCTCGGCGGCGGCTGCGAGCTCGCCATGGCATGCGACATCCGCGTGGCATCCGCCAACGCCAAGTTCGGACAACCCGAGGTGAAGCTCGGCATCGTGCCCGGATTCTCCGGCACCTACCGCCTCGCGAAGCTTGTGGGGCAGGGCTACGCCAAGGAGATGATATATTCCGGCCGCGTCATCAAGGCCGACGAGGCCCTGAGGATCGGCCTGGTCAATCATGTGCTCCCTCCAGAGGAGCTGATGGATTTCGTGATGGCGCTCGCCGCCGACATAGCCGCCAACGCCCCGGTGGCCGTGCGCAAGGCAAAGGAATGCATCAACGCCTCCTACGACCTTGACGAGGCCGAGGCGCTCGCCTTCGAGAACCGTGCCTTCTCCGACTGCTTCGCCACCGACGACCAGAAAGAGGGGATGCAGGCATTCCTCGGCAAAAGAAAACCTACGTTTAAGAATAAATAATCCGACTCATGAATATAGAGAAAATTTCAGTGATAGGCACGGGCACTATGGGTGCCGGCATCGTGCAGGCCTTCGCCCAGGCCGGCCGCAAGGTGACGATGAAGAGCCGCAGCGAGGCCTCCAACGCCAAGGCCATGGGCAAGATCACAAAGTCGCTCGCCCGCCTCGTGGAGAAGGGCAAGATGGAGCAGGCCGCAATGGACGCCGTGCTCGCCAACATCACCCTGACCTGCGACTATGCCGACATCGCCGATTCCGACCTCGTGATCGAGGCCGCTGTCGAGAGCCTTGACCTCAAGCTCGAGCTCTTCGCGATGCTCGACGGCCTCTGCAAGCCCGAGGCGGTGCTCGCCACAAACTCATCGTCGCTCTCCATCACCGCCATCGGCGCCGCCACAAAGCGACCCGACAAGGTGATCGGCATGCACTTCTTCAACCCCGCTCCCGTGATGAAGCTCGTGGAGGTGATCCGCGGCCAGAAGACATCGGATGAGGTCTTCGACGCCGTGTCGGCCCTCTGCACCGCCATCGGCAAGGTGCCTGTGGAGGTCAACGAGGCTCCCGGCTTCGTAGTCAACCGCGTGCTCATCCCGATGATCAACGAGGCGGTGGGCATCCTCGCCGACGGCGTGGCCTCGCGCGACGACATCGACAACGCCATGAAGCTCGGCGCCAATCATCCCATGGGCCCCCTCGCTCTCGGCGACCTCATAGGCCTCGACGTATGCCTCGCCATCATGGAGGTGCTCCATACAGAGTTCGGCGACGACAAATACCGTCCCCACCCCCTGCTCCGCAAGATGGTGCGCGCCAATCTCCTCGGCAGAAAGACCGGAGAGGGTTTCTATAAATACTAAAAACAACAATCACAACAATACACTTCAATGGATTTCAGTCTGACTAAAACCGACCGTCTGTTTCTTCAGATGATCAGGGAATTCGCCGACAAGGAGGTGAAGCCTCTGGCCGCCGAGATCGACGAGACGGAACGCTTCCCGATGGAGACGGTGGAGAAGATGGCCAAGCTCGGCCTCATGGGCATTCCCGTGCCTGTGGAGTACGGGGGAGCCGGCGGCAATAATGTGCTCTACACGATGGCTGTCGAGGAGCTCTCGCGCGTCTGTGCCACAACCGGCGTGATTCTCTCCGCCCACACCTCGCTCTGCGTGGCCCCGATCATGCATTTCGGCACAAAGGAGCAGAAAGAGAAATACCTTCCGAAGCTCGCTTCAGGCGAGTGGATCGGTGCCTTCGGCCTCACAGAGCCCAACGCCGGCACCGACGCCTCCGCACAGCAGACCACAGCAGTGAGGGAGGGCGACCACTACGTGCTCAACGGTTCCAAGATATTCATCACCAACGCCGGCTACGCCAGTGTCTACATCATCATGGCCATGACCGACAAGAGCAAGGGCACAAAGGGCATCTCCGCCTTTATCGTGGAGAAGGATTTCCCGGGATTCTCCGTCGGCAAGAAGGAGAAGAAGATGGGTATCCGCGGCTCCGCCACATGCGAGCTCATCATGGAAAACTGCATCGTGCCCGCCGAGAACCTCCTCGACCAGGAGGGCAAGGGCTTCAAGGTGGCCATGTGGACCCTCGACGGCGGCCGTATCGGCATCGCCTCCCAGGCTCTCGGCATCGCCCAGGGTGCCATGGACGAGACTGTCTCCTACCTCAAGGAGCGCAAGCAGTTCGGCAGGGCCCTCGCCAAGTTCCAGAACATGCAGTTCCAGCTCGCCGACATGGAGACCCGCATCCAGGCCTCCCGTCTGCTCGTGCGCCGTGCCGCCTGGAAGGAAGACGCCAAGGTGCCCTACAGCGCCGATGCCGCGATGGCCAAGCTCTTCGCCGCCGAGACAGCCATGGAGATGACCACAAAGGCCGTGCAGTATCACGGCGGCTACGGCTACACCCGCGAGTATCCCGTCGAGAGAATGATGCGCGACGCCAAGATCACAGAGATCTACGAGGGCACCTCGGAGGTGCAGCGTATGGTGATCGCAGGCCAGTTATTCAAATAATCAAGCAAAAACAATCACATCATGAATATAGTGGTATGTATCAAACAGGTGCCCGACACCACCGAGATCAAGCTCGACCCGGTGAAAGGCACTCTGATCCGCGACGGCGTGCCGAGCATCATGAACCCCGACGACAAGGGCGGTCTCGAATTCGCGTTGCGTCTCAAAGATAAATACGGCGCCAATGTGACGGTCATCACCATGGGGCCGCCTCAGGCCGAGGAAATACTCCGCGAGGCCTACGCCATGGGCGTCGACCGCGCCATCCTCCTCAGCGACCGTAAGTTTGGTGGCGCCGACACCCTCGCCACATCGCGCACCATCGCCGCCGCCCTCCGCAAGCTCGACTACGACCTGGTGATCACCGGCCGTCAGGCCATCGACGGCGACACCGCACAGGTGGGTCCGCAGATCGCCGAGCACCTCGACCTTCCGCAGGTGACCTACGCCGAGTCGCTCGAATTTGACGGCAACAGGACATTCACGGTGAAGAAGGCCGACGAAGACGGCTATCAGGTGATTGAGGTCGACGCTCCGGCCCTCGTCACCGCCCTCGCTTCCGGTGTGAAGCCCCGCTACATGTCGGTGAGAGGCATCGTGGAGGCCTACGACCGTCCCGTCGAGGTCTGGAACTTCGACAGCGTGGAGGTCGACCCCGCCACAATCGGTCTCAACGGCTCCCCCACAAGGGTGGCCAAGTCGTTTGCCAAGGGAATGAAGGCTCCCGGTCAGCTCTACGAGGTGGAGCCCGAGGAGGCTGTGGAGATCATCCTCGCAAAACTCCGCGAAAAATTCATCATCTAACGCCGACACAGCTATGGACAAGAACGATTATAAAGACGTATATGTATTTGCCGAGCAGAGAGACGGGAAGGTGCAGAACGTTGCCTTCGAGCTTCTCGGCAAGGCCCGCGAGCTTGCCGACAAGCTCGGCGAGAAGGTGGTGGCTGTGCTTCTCGGCCACAATCTGGGCGACGCCGCACAGCAGTGTATCGCCCACGGTGCTGACGTGGTGCTCAATGTAGACGCTCCCGAGCTCGAGCACTACACCACGGAGCCCTACGCGCAGGCTATCCATCAGATCATCCGTGAGCGCAAGCCCAGCATCGTGCTCTTCGGCGCCACGACCATAGGCCGCGATCTCGGCCCGAGGCTCTCCGCCCGCGTGGGCACCGGCCTCACCGCCGACTGCACGGCCCTTGAGATATCCGACGACCGCGATCTGCTCATGACGCGTCCCGCCTTCGGCGGCCACCTGATGGCCACCATCGTCTGCAAGGAGCATCGCCCCCAGATGTCGACGGTGCGTCCCGGCGTGATGCGCATGTCGCCGGCCGACGAGTCGCGCAAGGGTGAGGTGGAGAACGTGAAGATCGACTTCAATCCCGCGAAGTTCCGCGTCAGGGTCAAGGAACGTGTGAAGGAGACGAAAAATCTCGTCGACATCACGGAGGCCAAGGTGCTCGTGTCGGGCGGCCGCGGCGTAGGCTCCGCAGGCTTCGACAAGCTCCGAGACCTCGCCGGGACAATCGGCGCCGAGGTTTCCGCCTCGCGCGCGATGGTCGACGCCGGCTATATCGAGCATGCTCGCCAGGTGGGACAGACCGGTAAGACAGTGCGCCCCGACCTCTATTTCGCACTCGGCATCTCGGGTGCCATCCAGCATCTCGCCGGCATGGAGGAGAGCGACTTCATCGTAGCCGTCAACAAAGACAAATTCGCTCCCATCTTCAGCGTCGCCGACCTCGGCATCGTGGGCGACGTCAACAAGATCGTGCCCCTGCTCACAGCCCGTCTGAAACGCGATTGATAGGCAGCACGTTTATATAAAAATCTCCGGAGGCCCGAGGCTTCCGGAGATTTTTTATTTTTTGGATTCTGTCAGAAGAGGTCGCCGATCTTCTGGCCGTCGCGCCAGTGATGGTCTTTCGGGAACGGTTTTCCGCTCCATGCCTTCTGGTTTGTGGTGGGAAGGGGAGCGTCGGTCCAGAACGGATGAGTAGCCGGCAGACCGAGAGGCAGGAAGGCCAGCGGGGGGATGTAGAGGCGTCTTCGGCC
>USHH01000098.1 GCA_900554345.1 uncultured Bacteroidales bacterium
GAAGCCGCCATCACAGCGCAGCTTAAATGGAATGTCTTCATAATGATGTCGGAATAATGGGGTCTCGGTCAGAGCTCGAGGTCGCCGTCGATTATCACGTGCCAGGGGAGGCCTGACTGGGCGAGTGTCTCGAGGAAGGGATCGGGGTCGAACTCCTCCACATTGTGCACTCCGGGCTTCACCCACTTTCCGGTGAGGAACATCATGGCGCCCACCATGGCGGGCACGCCGGTGGTGTAGCTCACGGCCTGGGCGCCGGTCTCCTTGTAGGCGTCCTGGTGGGAGCAGTTGTTGTAGATGTAGTAGGTCGACTCCTTGCCGTGCTTGTCGAGGCCGCTGATGCGGCAGCCGATTGAGGTCTCGCCGGTGTAGTTCTCTCCGAGCGAGCCGGGGTCGGGGAGCACGGCCTTGAGGAACTGGATGGGGATGATCTCGCGCCCCTCATACATCACGGGGTCGATGCGGGCCATGCCTATGTCCTGGATCACGCGCAGGTGTGTGAGGTATTCCTGGCCGAATGTCATCCAGAAGCGTGCGCGGCGTATTGTGGGGAAGTTCTGCACGAGGCTCTCGAGCTCCTCGTGGTAGAGGAGATACGACTCCCTCTCGCCGATGTTGGGGTAGTGGAGCGGGCGGTGTATCTCGAGGTTGGCGGTCTCCACCCATTTGCCGTCTTCCCAGTATTTGCCCTTCTGGGTGATCTCGCGGATATTGATCTCGGGATTGAAGTTGGTGGCGAAGGCCTTGCCGTGGTTGCCGGCGTTGCAGTCCACGATGTCGAGATACCTCATCTCGGAGAAGTGATGCTTGGCGGCGTATGCCACGAAGACGGCGGAGACACCCGGGTCGAAGCCGCAGCCGAGGATGGCTGTGAGGCCGGCCTTCTCGAAGCGCTCGCGGTAGGCCCACTGCCATGAATACTCGAAGTGTGCCTCGTCCTTGGGCTCGTAGTTGGCGGTGTCGAGATAGTTGACGCCGCATTTGAGGCAGGCCTCCATGATGGTGAGGTCCTGGTAGGGGAGGGCCACGTTGATGCAGATGTCGGGGCGGTGGGTCTCGAAGAGGCGGCAGAGCTCTTCCACGGAGTCGGCGTCCACGCGGTCGGTGGTGATGTTGGGGGTGCCGATGCGCTTGGCCAGGCGGTCGCATTTCTCCTTTGTGCGCGAGGCGATTACAATCTCGGAGAAGACTTCAGGATGCTGTGCGCACTTGAAGGCCACTACCGTTCCGACGCCTCCGGCGCCGATGATTACTACTTTTCCCATGTTGAAATAGTTAAAAAGGTAAACAATAAACTCACCGGCAGATCCGGCATAATCCGACAAATTTAGCGATTTTTTGTGAATGATGCATAAATCCTATTCATAAATTTCCCTAAATGGGGAGCGAAGGGGATGAAAAGCGGGGGTGAAACCCTTCTCAGGCTCCGCCCCCGCTGTCGGTTGATCAATGGATGATTGTAAAGAATTCTATGCTCAGCGCACGATCACCTTGACGGTGAGTCGGCCTGCCTTCACCAGATAAACGCCAGGCTCGGCGCTGATCTTCAGGTCGCCGGTGGCCTCGGCGTCGGAGTAGACAAGCTTGCCGTCGACGGTGTAGACGTTGACGCCCTGGGCGGAGAGCCCGGCTATGCTGATGAAGCCGTTGGCGCCCGTCACTGCGCAGCGGGATGCGGCCAGCTCATCCACGGCGGAGTATTCCACCTTGTTGGAGGGCATCGACTCGCCCACGGTGTAGAGGGCCGTCACGAAGAATGTCTTGCCGAGGTAGTCGTCGGTGCCGTTGAGCCTGAACTCCGTAGCGGTGTCGGTGGTGCCGATCAGCTCGTCGTCGCAATAGACGTTGTAGCCCTTGAGCACGAGTTGGGCGGGAGTGTAGACGATGTCGTCGATCATGATCATGAACTGGTCTACGGCGTTGTAGCGGAGTGCGAAGTAGAGAGCTCCCTCGGGGAGGTCGAAGGTATATTCGGTCCAGTCGGTGGGATCCACGCTTCCGGAGGCGAGCAGCTGCATCGACTCGACCGAGGCGTCGGTGGTGGAGTAGTAGATCTCGAAAGTCTCGTCATACTGTTCGGAGTCTTTCCTCATGTACATCCTGATGGTCTGTGCGTCGCCGGAGAGCTCCGGCGAGATCAGCCAGTCGTCGCTGTGGTCGAGCTCGCCGTAGTATCCCACCTGAGCGATCAGATACTGGTCGCCGGATTCGGGAGCGAACATCGGGCGGGAGGAGGTGTCGATGCCGGTCTCCTCGGGATTGAACACCATGAATGCCCAGGGCTCCTGCCAGTGGGGGATGTCGACGCCGTTGATTCCGCATGCGAGGCCCTTGTCGCCGTCATAGGTCTGCCAGTCGCCGAAGGAGAGGTCGCCGTTGTCGTAGTTCTCGAAGTCTTCGGTCACTTCGCCGGTGTCGATGGCGGGAGCGTCCCAGCCGAGGAGCAGTCCGGCCTCGTCTTCAGTGAGGGTAAGGTGCTCGGGGCGGTGGTAGGTGGGATAGATCAGGTCGGCCCAGAAGGGCTCGGTGATGTTGTTGTCCTCGTCCTCGTCGCCGGGATATTCCACCTCGGCTGTGACGATGACGTTGCCGGAGGCTGTGACGGAGGGTGTCACGTCGAATGTGAACGACTTGCTTCCGAGGGGCTCGAGAGCCTCCCCGTCGGCGGTGGCGATCACATCGCCGTCGGCATAGAGGGTCACCTTATAGGGGTCGCCGGGCTTGAGGCTGTTGTTCTCGGCGATGACCGTCACCCGGTTCTTCTTGCCTGCCGTGAGGTGGCCGGGGCAGGAGAGCTTCACGAGCATGTCCTTGTCGAGCACGTTGCGCACCTGGATGCGGTCGAGGAAGATTGGCTCGCCGTACGCCTTGCCGTAAGCGCGGAACTTTATCATCATCGAGTTGCTGCCGGTGAAGTCGTCGAGTGCTATCATCTCCGTCTGCCAGGATGCCTCGCCGCTCCAGTCGTTGAAGTCGAGGGTGCCGATGAGCCGCTCGTCGCAGCCGCCGTTTACGGCGTAGACCTCGATTCCGGCGTCGATGCCGGGATTGGCCATCCAGTCGAAGATGAGCATAGGATGCGTGGCGTTGCCGAGGGTGATCTTGCCGGAGTTGAGCCATGTCTCGGTGTAGCCGAGCTCGGGCTTCCACATCATGGCCGTGCTGCCTTCGTCGGAGCTGTAGTCGGCGTAGGTGTAGAAGATATGCTCCATGTCGCCGATCTGCCACCAGCCGGTGTTGTCGAATTTCGCCATGTTGAATGTCTCCATGAAGGGTAGCTTATGGGGCGCTCCCATTATCACGGGGTTGGATACGGCCACGTCGCCGAGCGTCTCGTCGGCTGTGTAGGCGCATACTCCGAAGTAGGCGAGGCGCTGCTCGCCCTCGTGGGCGAATTCCACGGTGTATGTGCAGTCTTCCACATCCCCTTCCATAAGGGTGGCGACATTTCCCTCCACAGTGTAGATGTTATACCATAGCTCGTCGGCGTTCACATAGCCGTTGTTGGCGCCGGTCTCGCCGGGATTCTCCCATGTGAGCACTATCTGCTCCCCTTTGTCGGCGGCCTTGAACGCCGGAGGCATGAGGGGGGTGTCGGTGCCTATGAACGTCTTGACCTCGGCAAACATGCCGGTGCCCTTGTCGGTGGCGCATGCCACACGGTAGGTGTGTTTCCCTTCAGTCACGGTCTCGTCGGTGAATGTAAGTTCCGTGCCTGCGGCGATGTCGCTCCAGGTATTGATGGTCTCGCCGTCGCGCATCAGCGTTACGGATGTGAGCGTGGCGACATCGGCGTTGTCGAGGGCGTTGCGTGTCGGAGTGGTGAAGGATACGGTGGCCTTGGCCTCGCCGTTGTGGTCGGGGTCTGCCTTCAGGGCGGTGACGGCACCCGGACCTTCCGCCTTGCCCACGGCCTTGAGGCTGAGCTCGTCGATGTTGAATGCCGCTCCCTTGATGCCGGTGAGACCGTGGAATGCCACCCTGTACTGTCCCTCGGCCTGCGGAATGATCACGTTGGAATATCTGTGCGGGTCCTCGTAGAGATGCGACACTGTGGTGGGCTCTATGATGGTGGTGTAGGTGGAGGCGTCGGTCGGGTCTTCTCCCTGGCCGAAGGCCACTGCCAGTGTTTCCGGCATACCCCACATGGTCCAGGCTATGAAGTTGAATTCGTAGATATTGTCCGGGGTGAGGTTGATTTTCGGGGTGAGCAGCCAGTCGTCGCTGAATTCGATCCCTTCGAGGCCGTATTTGTTGGTGTTGCAGAAGGCGAAGCCGGTAGGGTTGAAGCCCTGGTGGAGGCCCACCATCCATACGCGGCCGTCGTTGTTGTTGTCGAGCACGGTGAAGAGCTGGAATGTGTCGGGATTCTCGAAGTCCTCGTAATAGGGTGCGTTGAAGGCATCGCCCATATTGAACTTCTCGGTGGCTGCCGGTGCGCTGCGGTAGGTGTCGTTGAGGGCCGTGACCTCATACCACATCACCACGGGCTCCTCTACGGTCACCCGGTCGGTTAAGGTGGTCTCGCGGAGGCCGTCGGCCACTATGGTGGCGTCGGGATATCTTGTCACGGTGTAGGTCAGCTCGTCGGGATTGACGTAAGCGCCGTCGATGCCCTCTGTCGGGGCCTCCCAGCTTACGGTGATCTCATTGCCGTCGACGGTGCTGGTTACTCCGGCTGGAGCGTAGGGCACTCCGCGGCCGATCCACTTGAAGATCCTCACGGGGAATGAGACACCCTCGGAGTTGCTGCATGTGAGGGCAAACATGTTCTCGCCGTAGGCGGGAGTGATGTCGAGGGCCACTTCCTCGCCGGCGGCGGCCGTGCCGGCGGCGATCACCTCGGCGTTGGCGGTCAGGGTGTATTCAACGTTGCCGGAGAGGGCGTCGCCGCCGGCTGTCGTGGCGGGAGCGGTGAACAATGCCTTTCCGCTGTTCTCGGGGCCGAAGTCGAGTGTGAAGTTCTGGGGAGCGGCGGGGACGCCGGTGTTCTGCGCCTCGTTGACGTAGATGCAGGTGAATTCCTCGGCGTTGGCGAAGTCATACACTTTCTCGATGGAGGGGGCCTCCACGTCTATCTCGTAGAGGGCGCTTGCCTCGCCGTCGGTGAAGGCCCAGTAGAGGAGGTCGGTCGAGCGGTCGAAGGTCGCCGACTGCATGTATTTGGGCTTGAGGCCAGTCTCCATTACGGTCTCGGCGGCGCCGTCAGTGCGGGAATATTTGCGCAGGGTGCCGTTGGAGTCGATGCCGAACACCTCGCCCTTGCTGTTTACGGCCACGCAGCTGAGGGCCTCGGGCAGCGTGCATATCGCCTTGCGGTAGCGTGTGTCGTATTCCACGACGGCCAGCTCAATGGCGGTGTTCTCGGCATTGGAGAAGCAGCCGATGACGCCGGTGCTGATGGGGTCGTAGTCGCAGTCGTAGGGATAGAGCGAGAGGTCGGGGAGCGACTCGTAGTACACATAGTCGCCGGTGGCGAGATCCACCTTGTTGTAGTTGACGTAGAGCTGCCCGTCATATTCGTTGAAGTCCACCGAGTGGATGGCGTTGTCGTAGACGGCGCCGTTTCCGGTGCTGAAGAAGTAGTACTCGCCGATGAGTTCCACGTTGTCGCCGCCGTCGGGCGCCGTGGTGAAGGAGTAGAGCCCATGGCGGGCGTAGTCGGTCCATGCCTTGGAGAAGTGGAGGGCTCCGGCGAGGGTTATCGTCCTGCCGTCTTTCCTCATGGGGATGGCGGCATTGCCGATGCCGGGAGCTGAGGCCTCACCCTCCTTGCGGAATTCGGGAGCCTGCCGCTGCCATTTCTGCATGGAGGGCGTGCCTTTCGGTTTTTGCGGCGCTGTGTCGGCGGCCGGTGCCTGATGCAGGGCTGCCGTCGCTCCGGCTGCGAGCAGCAGCACGGAGAGCGCGGAGGTAAGTGTAAGGTTGTTCATAAGCGGTTATTGTATGAGTGGTCAGAAATTCCGTTAGTTGGTGTCGGTTGTGTTTCGTGTTGCAAAATAATGACAAATATTTCAGAAAAACAATATCTCTCCGATTTGTAATGTTACAAATCGCAAATCGCTTAATTCTTTGGATGTCAGTCGATATGGCTTTGTCTGAAACGGTGTGGCGCATTTTTTTTGTAACTGTGTGGGGGATATGGAAACGATTTTTATTATCTTTGCGAGGCAATGGTCGCGGCCTCGGTTGTTATGCAGTCGTCAACCGGAAGAACCATGCTTGAGAAGATGATGAATAAGACCCTGAAGATATTGCTGTGGAGTGTCGCCGTGCTGGGGGCGGCTCTCGGCTCCGCTTCCTGCGGCAGGCGTCAGGCGGCTCCGCTTACTGATGTGGAGCGGCTTGCGCTCGACGGCGACACCGCGGCCATCAGGAAGATGCTGGAGCGCGGCAAGCCCGGCGATGGCTTCTCCCGGTCGCTGCTGCTGGCGGAGGTCGGCGACTCGGCTCCCGACGCTTCCTATTTTGAGGAGAAGGTGGAGGATTTTGACGATGCCGGCGACACTCGCCGGGCAGTCGTCGCCCTCTATTATCTCGGCAAGACGCATTACCGCCACAAGCATCTCAAGCAGGCCACGGTAGCCCTGAAGGAGGCGCAGCAGCGTCTCCGCGAGAATCCCGATTCCGCTCTGGAATGGTATGTGGCGAAGATGCTCTTCTTCATCAACGAGCATTACGGCGACAAGGGTCTCGCCGACAGCTATGGCCGCCATGCCTATGACCTGGCGGTGGCGATGCGCGACACTGTGAAGGTCTATAAGTCGATCACCTACCGCACGGCGGCGCTTCGCAGCCTCGGCCGGAAAGGGGAGGCCACGCGCCTGATGCAGTCGGCGGTGTCGCTGGCACCCGGGCTGCGGGTGCGCGACAAGGCGGGACTCTACAACAACATCGGCTTCGTATTGCTCGATTCGGTGCCCGGCGAGGCCCGTGGCTATTTTGAGAAGGCGATCTCATATATGCCCATCAGCACGGCGCTCGCCAACCTCGCGCTCATCAATGCCGGCGATGGGCGCATGGAGGTGGCCGATTCGCTTTGGCGCAGGGCGATGCGCGGGGCCAGTCCCCAGCTGCAGTCGGAGATTCTCGGCGACATCTTCCGCTTCCGCATTGATGAGGGGAGCTATCGCGATGCATGCGACGTGGCCGTGCGGCTGATAGCCTGCAACGACAGCATAGCCCGCGATGCCGTCGACAGCGATGTCTATGCCCTGCAGCTGGAGTGGGACCACAATCTGGAGCGCCGGCAGACGCTCTCCGACATGCGGATGCTTCTGTATATGGTGGTGGTGTCGCTGCTGGTGGCGGCTGTGGTGGTGCTGTGGTTCTTCTACCGGCGGGCGCGCATGAACGAGGCGCTCGCCATGGAGCGGCTGTCGGCGGAGGCCCTGTCGCGCCGCATCGCCGACCTGGAGTCGAAGGCGGCCAGCGACTCGAAGGTGTCGGAGGTGGAGATCGAGCGGCTGCGCAGGAGGCTCGGGGAGATGAAGGGGCGTCAGGCGGAGATCTACGCCAACGGTCATGCGCGGTTTGCGGAGGTGGAGGGCGGCGCGCCGATAGTGCGCTGGAGCAAGAAGGATATCGACGACTGTGTGGAGTATTACTCGATGGTGGATATGGCCTACATGACGGAGCTGGACACGATGTACAGCGGGCTGACGTCGAAAAACCGGCTCTTCATGATATTGCAGCACATCGGCAAGAGTGATTCGGAGATTCAGGAGATTTTCGGGGTGAGTCCGAATGCGATACGCACGTTGCGGAGCCGACTGCGCGCCAAAGCCGTCGACTGACGGGCCTCCGATTATTGGCCGAGGATTACCGGGAAGAGCTTCCAGCCGGGGGCCTGTTTCTCCGATTTGTTCTCTGATATCTTGACGAGTCCCTTGATTATAC
>USHH01000099.1 GCA_900554345.1 uncultured Bacteroidales bacterium
CCGCCGTCATCGGCGGTGATGCAGTTGACCGACACTTCGTTGAGCAGGTAGTCGGCGAGGCCGGTGCCGTCGTTACGGGCCACCTTTATGCGTGTCACGTTGTCGGGGGCGTCGAAGATGCGGTCGGGAGAGAAGGTGAAGACGCCGAAGTTGGTGCCCACCCACACGAGGCCGGTCGACGTGTCTTCATGCAGGCATTGGATCTGATACCACTCCACCGGAAGGCCGTCCTGGTCGTATGGCTTGTTCTGGATGCGTGCCACGCGGTCGTCGGAGGTGTCGTCGGGAGTGCCGTTGTGGTCGATTACGGTGATGGGCCCCGCGAGACCACCGGCATGCACCAGAATATTGGAGTGCCCGTTGGAGACCAGCGGCAGGAGCATGTCGAAGTTCGATGACTCGGAGCCCTCTACGGAGAGGATGCCCATGGGCCGGTAGGATGCCGCCGTGGTGGAGGCGAGGCGGTCGGCCTCGGGCCAGTACCATAGCTGGAGTCTTCTGGGAGTGAGGTTCATGTTGTTGAAGGATGTCCACATCGTGCGCTTGCTGTCGAACTTAGGGGCGGAGAAGTGGCACATCGCGCTCCAGGCGTCCATCACCTCCGACACCTCAACGAATCCGGGAAGGTTTCTGGTAGGGTCGTTGGCGCGCGAGAGATGGAGGATATCCTGCGGGTCGTCGAGGTTGAGGCGCACGATGCCGTGGATGACGGAGCCGAAAAACACCTTCGAGGGGTCGGATGGGTCGGGGGCGAGCCCGATGGGGTTCCACATCACCTTCTCCTGCTCCGGATTGAGGTAGGCGGGGCCGTAGTCGGCCCACTCGCCGTCTTTGCATAGGCTCAGCAGGATGGGCTCCGGCGATGAGTTGCCGGTGAAGTTCATGTCATAGCCGTGGTTCACCACCATGGTGCCCCATTGCGGGGTGTAGGCCATGGCGTTGGCGATAAACGGTGCCGGCGCGTCGGGGTGCATGAGGTCGCGGGTGAGGGTCCATGTCGACTCGCCGCTTAGCTTCTTGCTGCGCACTCCTTTACGCGGCACCGAGAACCAGTATTCCACGCCGTCGAAAGAAGAGGCCACAAGCCCCTCGTCGTCGCTCTGGCGTGGCGTTGTGGTGTGGGAGCCGTCGCCCTTCAGGGCGATGAGCGAGGAGCTGGAGGTTATCAGCCAGCCGTCGCGCGTCTTCTCCACATTGACGATGCCGGCGGGGATGCGCGATTTCACGACGGGAGCGCTTCCGTCGGTCTGGAGCAGCACAACGGCGTCGGAGGTGGCTCCGGGCTGCGTCAGGGCGCAGAGGGCGCCGTCGAGCGGAAGGAAGGTATCGGCTTGCGGATATTCATCGCCCTGCCTGTAGTCGCTGAGCGAGAGGCGCGGCGAGTAGGCCGGAGCGTAGAGCAGGCGTCCGTCGTCGTCGAGCAGCAGCATGAGGTCGCCGCTGCGGGCAGCCGATCGCAGCGGAGAGCCGTATATGCGCGACTCGGCTATCTCTCCCTTCTCGTCGTTGAGCGCCACATATCCGAAGTCGGTGGCCAGATATGCCCGCGACTTCCCGGGGTCGAACGTTATGCTGTTGACGTTCTTGCCGGTGGAGAGGCTCGCCGACATCAACCCGGGGATGTTGACGGTGTGGCCGTCGGCATAGAGCAGGTCGATGTTGGAGTCGGAATAGACGAGCAGGAGATAGTCTTTGTCGGAATTGTAGGCGGCCTTTGCGATGAGCGGGGCCGAGAGGTAGTTGTCGATGGAATAGGGACGCATCTCTCCGGCCTCTTTGTCGAAGGCGAAGAGGGAATAGATCTCCGAGGCCAGATAGGAGACCCCGGAATCGAAGCGCTGGGGACGCGCCAGAATATAGAGCACGTCGGGAGTGTCGACAAGATGGGTCACATTGGTGTCGAACGTCGGGTGGGAGCGCCACTGCGCGGGCGCTGCCGAGGCCGTGGCGCCCGTCAGCAGGAGGGCGGCCGCGGCCATGGTCTTCATCATGAATTGCTGCATTGGCTGTCGAGGAAATCAAAAAGGCGGCGCATGGCCCGGCCGCGGTGGGAGATGGCGTTTTTCTCGTCGGGGGTCATCTCGGCGAATGAGCGTCCCGTCTCGTCGGCGATAAACACCGGGTCGTAGCCGAAGCCTCCGGCGCCTGTGCGGGCAGTTGCTATCGTGCCTTCCACACGCCCTTGAAACACGTGCTCTGTGTCGCCGAGGCATAGTGCGATGTCGGTGATGAACCGCGCCTTGCGGTCGCCGCGCCCCTCCAGAGAATGGAGAAGCTTGTCGATATTGGCCTCGGAGTCACATTCCGGGCCTGCGTAGCGTGCCGAATAGACTCCGGGAGCGCCTCCGAGGGCGTCGACGCAGAGGCCCGTGTCGTCGGCGAAGCAGTCGTAGCCGTAGCGGCTCTTCACCCAGCGGGCCTTGATCAGGGCGTTGCCGGCGAAAGTGTCGGCTGTCTCGGGGATGTCGTCGTGGCAGCCGATGTCGGAGAGCGAGAGGATGCGGAGACGGTCGCCCCCGATTTTCCTCACCTCCTCAAGTTTATGCGGGTTGTTGGATGCAAATACAATCTCGTTCATATTATTGATAACGAGAAAGTGAGTCTTATATTTGGTGGGATAGCCGATATTTCAGCTCCCTATGTAGTTGAAATTGCGGTATCGGTCGCGGTAATGGCGCGCCTTGAAAATCAGGTTGCCCAGGGGGCGCCAGAGTCTGAACAAGGGGAGCGCCCACCAGAGCCTTACAGCCTTCAGGCGCGTGGCCGCGCGGCGGTAGGCGGCGATCTCGATGCCCCACCAAGCCACAGTCACGGCCAGAGCCGCTGCGGCAGGCACTATTGAGGGGAGGGCGACGAAAGCCGATGCCGCGAGACATCCCAGGGCCGCGAGGCGAGCCGCGGAGGTCATCCCCTCGAATATGAATGGCCTGGCGGGAAGCCAGCGCCGGTTGAAGTCGTAGCGCTCCTTCTGGTCGACCCACATGCGCCCTGCGGAGTGTCCCCAGAGGGTGGTGAGCATGCTCTGCGGGGATACGGCCACACGGGTGTTGGAGGCCTCGGCATAGTCGTTGACGAAAATGTCGTCTTCGCCGCTCTCGAGGTCGAGCGAGGTATAGAAGCCGCGGCTGTCGAAGAAGAGGTCGCGACGGTAGGCGAGGTTGAAGCGGTCGCCGCGGTATGGACGGCCGCCGAGCGCTGATCCGAGCCATTGTATGGAGGTGACGGTGTGGTCAAACTGGCGGTACCATTTGCCGGGCCCGTGCAGCTCGTCGAAACTGTAATGGGAGTAGCCGAGCGCGATCTTCACGTCTGCGTCGTCGCGCAGCGGGGCCGTGAGCTCCTCGAGCCAGTAGTCGGAGGGGATGTCGCAGTTGGAGGTGGTGGTCACCACGATTCCGGTGGTAGCGGCCTTAATCCCGATGGTGAGGGCGAGCTTGCGGCGGCTGAGGTTGTGGGAGCCGGGCGGCACGAATGTGATGTAAAGGTCAGGATACACTCCTGCATATCTCTCCGAGAGCATGGCGGTGGCCTCGGCACCGGCGTCGTAGACAAGCACCACCCTGAATCCGCGGAGGCTCTGGCTCATGAGCCTCTCGAGATACGTGTCGAGATAGTCGATTGCGGCGAAGGCGTAGACTACGACCGTGACATCGGCGCCCGGAAGAGGCCCGTCGGCCTGAGCCGGCGACTTAACGCCGGCTGTGGTGTCGGCATCGTTGCCGTTCAGGCCTTCCGCCGGTTCCGGCATGTCTACAGGCAGGGAGGCCGTAGGCAGTCTGCGCCCGACGCGCCGCGTCTTGGCAAGGCCCGGACCGCACACAAAGATGGCGGCCGCCAGGCCCACACAGAACAATATGATGGGCAGAAGCCCGAAATCAAGCGATGTCATATCAGAAATCTGAAAAGAAATAAGGCTTGAACACTATGCCGACGCGCAGACGCGAGTGAAACCGGTTGTAGTCGAGCAGGTTCTCGCCATAGCCGTTGTAGTACTGGGCGAAAAGATTGAGGTTGGCTTTCTTGTTGATTCTCCAGCAGGCGTCGATGATGGTGTTGTAGTTGAGGTTCCACCCCTTGCGCTTCACGAGCGTGAGCCCGAACTGGAAGTTCTGGTTGGGCGTGGTGTAGACCACCCCGTGCTGGAGTATGCCGCAGTAATCGAGGATATCCTTGTTGTTCTGGCCGTCGATGATGGGAATCCAGAGCTTGGCGTGAACCATGAGCTGGTCGCTGATCACGGCCGACCCGCAGAAGGAGACCCTGTTCCAGGAGCGGCTCTGGATGCTGTCGCGCCCGTTGCTCTCGTGCTCTATGAGCAGCGTCATCTTTCCGACATAGCGGTCTTTGCTGAAGAAGGGCTTGGTCCATGCGATACCGGGATTGAAGTTGAGGTCGTGCATCGGCAGGGAATTCTCGAAAACGTTCCAGAATGTCTTCTGGGTGTAGATGATGTTGAGGAATGTGCCCCATGGGAGAGTGCCGTTGGTGATTCGGTAGGCGAGCGAGATCTGGAATTTCACGTCGGAGTTGGTGCGGGTGGGTTTTGTGCCCACGGCGGTGCCCACAATGAAGTAATTATATTTGTATAGTCCGAAATGAGGGCCGTAAAGCTCTTTGCGGAGAGAATCGATGTAGGTCTTCTGCTCCTCGACGGGTATGATCTGCGCGGCGCCGCGCAACGGCGCAAGGAGGGCGATGAGGGCTGCCGCGATAATCAATAATGACCTGGTGTTTTTAGCCATATACGCTGATGAGATGACGGGATAAGGGAACAGAGTGCAAAATTAATAATAATTTTTGTTATATTTGCAGCCCGGTTTCACAAAACCGTCTGAAAGTAGAATGAGAATAGACATGACGCCGCTTGTGCGGCCATACTTTATAAATCTGTCGCGGCGCTGCGACCGTTGGGAAGGGCACACGGCGGGGCTTCAGCAGGGCGTCTTGCGCAGCCTGCTGAGACGCGGAGCGGACTCGAAGCCCGGCATGCGCCATGATTTCAGACTGATGGCGCGCGAGGCCGACGCCTACGGGGCATACCGCCGCGAGGTGCCCACCGTGGCCTACGAGGAGCTGCGGCGCGACGTGATGAGGATGATAGCCGGAGAGCGCGACGTGCTCTGGCCCGGTGTGTGCCGCAATTTCGCCCAGTCGAGCGGCACGAGCGGTGGCAAGTCGAAGTTCATACCCGTCACCCCCGACTCGCTGCGCGGCAACCATTACCGGGGTGCGGCCGACGCGGTGGCCCATTATCTGCGCCACAATCCCGGCAGCCGCATGTTCAGCGGAAAGGGTTTTATTCTCGGAGGGTCATTCTCCACGCAGCATTTTCCGGGAGTGGACTCTTCAGTCAGGATCGGCGACCTCAGCGCTACGCTGATCGACCGCATAACGCCGCTGGCCAATATGGTGCGTGTGCCCGACAAGGTCACGGCGCTGATGCCTGACTGGGAGACAAAGCTCCCGGCCCTCGTGGAGAAGGCTCGCCGCGAGCACATCACCAATATCTCCGGAGTGCCCTCATGGTTTCTCACAGTGCTGAAGCGCATTCTCGAGGCCGAGGGGAAAAGCCGCATCTCCGAGGTATGGCCCGACCTGGAGGTGTTCTTCCACGGCGGCATCTCCTTCGAGCCCTATCGCGAGGAATACCGCAAGCTCACGGAGGGCAACGACATGCACTTCGTGGAGACCTACAACGCTTCGGAAGGATTCTTCGCCGTGCAGGACGACCCTTCATCACACTTCATGCTACTGATCATCGACCGCGATGTCTTCTATGAATTCATCCCCGCCGATTCTCCCGACAGCGAGCCCGTGGGCGCCTGGGAGGTGGAGAAGGGCAAGGTGTATGAGATGCTGGTGAGCTCAAGCAACGGCCTCTGGCGATACCATCTCGGCGACACGGTGCGCGTCGAGCAGACAGATCCGGTGAAAATCCGCATCGTCGGGCGTACGAAAAGCTTCATCAACGCTTTCGGCGAGGAGCTGATGGAAGATAACGCGGAGCGGGCCATCGCCGCGGCATGCGCGGCCACCGGAGCCACCATACGCAATTATACGGCGGCACCGATGTATGCGGCCGGCGAGCGCCGCGGACGCCACCAGTGGCTCGTGGAGTGGGAGACGGCGCCCCGTTCGACAGACGGGTTTGCGGAGTGTCTCGACAGGGAGCTGAGGAAGCTGAATTCCGACTACGACGCCAAGCGCATGCATACGATATTCCTCGACCCTCCCGAGATTGTCACCGTCCCATCCGGGCTTTTCGAGAGATGGCTGTCGCAGGCCGGAACACACAAGCTCGGAGGGCAGCGCAAGGTGCCGCGACTGAGCAACGACCGCCGCATCATCGAGCAGATGCTTGCTCTTTTCTGATCCTGCGTATCTGCCACATGAGCATGAAGGCCGTGACGATGGTGGCGAGGAAATCGGCCACCGGGAAGGAGGCCCACACGCCGTCGAGGCCGAAATGCGGCGGGAGGATGAAGAGCATCGGAATCATGAAGATGATCTGGCGCGTGAGCGACAGGAACACCGACTTCAGCGCCATGCCGAGCGACTGGAAGAAGTTGGTGCCCACAATCTGGAATCCCACCATCCAGAATGACACGGTGGTGATGCGCAGACAGTTGGTGGCGCAGTCGATCTGCGTGGGGTCGGTCATGAAGAGCGAGGCTATGAAGCGGCCGTTGAGCGCCCCGACGAGGCTCCCTATGGTGGTGATCACCACGGCGCAGCCTGCGGCCAGGCGCAGCGTGGAGAAGAGACGTCCGAGGCGTCGGGAACCGTAGTTGTAGCCGAGGATCGGCTGCATGCCCTGACAGATGCCGAGCACTACCATCACGAACAGGGTGACAAACCGGTTGAAGACCACCACGGCGGCGATGGCGTTGTCGCCGCCGTAATGAAGCAGCGAGTTGTTGATTATGGCATTGACCGAGGCTCCCGTGAGGTTGATGAGGAAGGGCGACATGCCGATGTAGAGTATAGACTTGATCACCCGCCAGTTGAGGCGGAACGTGCCGCGCTCGAAATGCAGCAGGCTCTTCTTCTGGAAGAAATGCGACATGACGAAGAGGGCGGTGACCACCATCGAGATGTCGGTGGCGATTGCGGCGCCGCGTATCCCCCACTTGAAGCCGAAGAGGAAGAGGGGGGCGAGCCCGGCGTTGAGGAAGGCGCCGATGAGATTGGTCCACATCGCCTTGCCCGGATAGCCGGTGGCGCGCATCACGTTGTTGTAGGAGAAGGTGAGGTTCATAAGCACCATGCCCGGAAGCACCCAGAGCAGGAACTCCCTGGCATAGGGGAGCGAGTTGGGCGAGGCGCCGAACAGCAGCAGTATGTCGTCGAGGAAGAGCGAGAACATGGTCACGTAGAAGATGCCCATGAGGATGGTGAGCTGCACCGAGTTGCCGAGGATAAGCCCCGCCATGCGCCTGTCGTTCTGCCCGAATACGATCGAGATGCGGGTGGCCGCGCCGATGCCTACCAGCATGCCGAAGGCCGTGGAGATGTTCATCACGGGAAAGGTGACGGCGATGCCGGCCACCACATTGGGGTCGGGGATGGCATGGCCGATCACTATCGAGTCTATGATGTTGTATATGGCCATGACGACAGTGCCCACCACGGCGGGTATACTGTATTTTAGGAGCAGACGCCACACGGGGAGTGTGCCTAGTTCCTGCATTCTGTCGGCCGATTTTATTGTCTGAGTCATCACAAGTCCCTTTTATATCTGCAAAATTAGCCAATTGTTTTCAGATGTCCAATAAAAGGGATTGGAAAAGGGTAAGCGCAGGAGAGCTGTCATGTATGCTGTGCTGCGCCCTGTGTCCGGTGTGAGGCATGACGCCGCAGCACGGCGTTGAGC
>USHH01000100.1 GCA_900554345.1 uncultured Bacteroidales bacterium
GGATTTCCATCTTCTTGCGGATGCGGTAGCGCGACGTGTTGATGGTCTCCGGCTTCACGGAGAGGAGCTGCGCGATCTCCTTGGCGCTCATCCCTACCCGGATATACGAGCAGAGCCGCAGGTCGGTCTTCGACAGTGTCGGACACGCCTCCTTCAGCTTCGCGAAGAAGTCCGGATGCATCTCCTCGAACTTCAGCTTGAAATAGCGCCAGTCGTCGTCGGCCGAGAGCTGGCGGCTGATGGCGTTCTTCAAGGAGTCGCCTCCCGTTGCGGCGATATCTCCCTTACGCTCCATCTTCTCGATCTGTTCCGACAGCTCTTTCAGCTGCGCGTTTTTCTGCGACATCAGTACTGTCGTGGCCGTCAGCTCCTTCTCCTTGGCCTCGATCTCCATACTGTACTGGCGGTTGAGAAGCTCGAGACGCCGGTTTTTCTCCTCTTCCAGGCGTCGGTCGGACTCCGCCTTGCGCCGCGACACCCAAAGAAGCCATAGCGACAGGGCGAGTACAGCCACTATAGCCCCTCCTATCGAGAGGGTGAGAAGGAACTTCCATTTGTTTTTCTCCTCCGTCTTCCTGCTTTCCTCCTCGAAGCTGTTGATGGTGGCCAGATGCTCCGTCTTGCGCATCCGCTCGATTCGCTCGTGGCGGTATAGCGAGTCGTTGAGAGCCTCCAGCTCGCCGTGATAGTAGGCCGTCATGGCAGCGTCGCCGGCCTCCCGGCTGCATAGCTCCAGGCACTCGAGTATCCGGCGCTGGTTGAAGGAGTCGTCGAGGCGCGTGGCTATCGTCAGTCCCTCCGTGAGATATTCCATGCCTCGCGCGTAGTCCCGGTCGTTATACGACAGCATCCCCATGGCCAGCAGGCTGAGCACCGACAGATGGTCGTTGCCAAGTCTGCGGCTTATGCCGTAGGCCGTGAGTGCCGCCTTACGGTCGGTGTAGCCTGAAATCTGAAAACGGGACATCAACACATTGGCCATATAGGAAGAGTCGCTTACGACAAATCTGTTCGATTCCATGTTCTCGAGCCATTTCATCGCCGTCTGCTGCTGTCCGAGCGCGTAATGTATGTTGGCTATGTTGATGCGGTTTTTTACGTTGCAGGCCCTGCTGCCGATATCGTAGAATATCTCCTGCGCTTCCATAAAATATCTGAGGGCCTCGTGAAACTCGCCTAACTCCTGCATGATGGCGCCGATCGCCACGAGTGTCTTGGCCTCCCAGAAACGGTCGCCTGCCTTTCTGAACACCTCGATGCGTTGCCGGTAGATGAAATAGGCGTCGGCAAGCCGACCGCGTATACGCATGAAATCGGCGTTGAGCACCTGGATGCGGGCATGGTCGTAGGCATATCTCGAGGTGTCGCACATCATCAGGGAGCTTTCCGCCAGCCGCATCGCCGAGTCGGGATCATCCATGGCCAGCACCCATGATTTCCAGTAGGTCAGTCTGGCCAGCGCCTGTCGCCGGTCGGAGGTATGAGGAGCCTCCGGAAACCCGCGTACTATATTGAGGAGATCGCGCCTCGGCATGTCGAGAAAGGCGGCGCGCTCCATCATGGAGTCGTAGGCCTCCACCTCATCGCCCAGCGGAGTCCATTTCATCTCCACATCGTTGCGACCTCCCAATGTGTCTATGGCCGCGATGAGCATTGTCAATATTATGGTCAGCAGTCTCATGGCGCAAAATTAGAAATTTTAATAGACAGAATTCTGCCTTCTCGATAGATTTTTTCGTTTTGTACATGATTTGTCTATTGTTCATGCTTGCACGATGGGGGTGATAGTCTGTACTTTTGCAACCGAAAGGCTATCGCCATCCATACGGCGCCTCTCATCAGCATGATGACAGATATCAACTAACCTTAATTATAGCTTATGAAACTACAGACATTAACTGTATTCATCGCGGCCGGGCTGCTCTCCGTAGCGGCCCACGGCGCCGGCGGCGGCGACATTCCGGAAGGGATGAGCCTGCTGGTGCTTGAGGCCCACGACGTCATGGGCGACGGAGCGACCGGTTTCCAATGGATTCTGGATCCGACCCACGACACCTATGACAATGTCTTCTTTCCTGACAACGACCGCTTCTTCGGCGACTATTCGGCTTTTGCCTACACGTTGCCGGAGGGTGCCGAGCCTAACGGCGCCACATCTATAGTAGTGGTCGACGGTGAGGTGGAGCTTCTCGTTCCGGCCGGCGTCTACGACTGGATGACGGTGCGCCCTTGCGAAGAAGGTCTCTTGTTCCCTTATGGCGAATATGCCCTTGCCAACGACTTCGAGCTTCTGTCAGGCGAGACCTATAGAATGAAAGCCTGCTGGCTTGATTCCTACCAAGGGCAGGGAGACTATGCCTTGCTCCAGGTGTCGAGGGATGTGGCTATGGAGGCGGTGGTGCTTCCTCCCAGCGGCGTTGGCCTGGGTCAGGAGACGGTCACCGTCCGCATCACCAATATCGGCCGTGAGGAGGCCTCCGGCGTGAAGGTGGCTTATTCCGTCAACGGCGCCGACGAGGTGGTGGAGTCGGTTGGTGTCACATTGGCTCCCGGCGAGACTCTCGACTACACTTTCTCCGCGAAGGCCGATTTCTCCCGGCCCGGGGTCTATGATGTGGCTGCGAGGGTGATCTTCGACGGCGACATGCTCCCCGCCAATGACTCAAGGTCGGCTTCCTGCCGCAATCTCCAGCCACGCGAACTTCCCTATACATGCATATTCAGCGGGCTCGGTGCCGAGGGGCTTCCGAAGGAATGGATAATAGTCGACGGCAACATCGACAACAGCACATGGATGTTCAGTGAATGGATCGAGAACCGTCTCGGCGATATGGGCGTGGCTTCATGCAGCGGAAGCTGGAGCGGCGACCGCATCGGCGACGACTGGCTCATTTCCCCTCCGCTCCTGATGAAGGCCGGCGACAACCATGTCAGCTTCTCAACACGCTCCGTGATGGGCGACAAGCCTGAGAAAGTCGAGGTCTGTATAGGCACAGCTCCCGATCCATCGGCCATGAAGGTCGTAGCCACCTATGAGGTGTGCTCGCTCGACTGGCTCACGAGGGCCGCCACTTTCAATGTCGAGGCCGATGGCCCGGTGTATGTGGCTTTCCATGCCGTGTCGCAAAACGGCTACAATCTTTTCATCAGCGATATGGAGGCCGGCGAGGGAGCGTTTGTCGGCAAGCCGGAGGTCAAGATGGAGCGCCTGCTCGTCCCGGTCTCCAACTGTGACCTTTCAGCCGACTCACGTGTCGGCATGAGGCTCACCAACAACGGTGCCGGTGAACTGGCTGACTATACGCTGAGCTGTACTGTCAACGGATCCGCCACGGTGTCTACCACTTTCGACACTCCTGTAAAATCGGGCGAGACAGCCGACATCTATATCACCGACACCGTCGACCTCTCGGCTGTGGGTACCTACTCTCTTGAGTTCCGTCTCCAGTCGGCCGACGTCGATATGACATCCACAGTCGAGGTGATGTGTTTCGAGCCTATCACACAGCTGCCGGTGGAGAGCAATTTCACGCAGCAGCAGAATGTCGATATCTGGCAGCAGCTCACTCCCGGTGGCTGGAAATATGAGGAGCAGTTCGAGGACTTCTCGGCCCAGCTTCACGGCGCCGACAAGGGTCTTCTCTGCCGTGGCATCTCGCTGGCCTATCCCGCGAGAGTGCGCCTCACATACGCTGCCGGAGGCTGGGATTCCACTGCGCTCGGCATATATTTCGGTAAGGCCGGCGAGGATCCCTCCACCTACACCAAGGTATATGAGAATCCTTCAGTAGGACGTGACGCGGCTCTTGCCGAGTTTACAGCTCCGATTGAGGAGAGCGGCAACTATAGCTTCGTGATCGCCGACGAGGGTAATCCCGAATCTCGCACTTTCCTCCGTCTCAACGACATTTCCATTTCCCAGATGATGCCCTGCGACCTCCGCATCAATGCCGTCGACGCTCCTGTATCGGCCTATATGCCGAAGGCTCAGCTCGGCCATGAGGCAGAATGCCGCGTGGAAATCGAGAACCGTGGCTCCAATCCCATGACCGGAGTCTCCGTGACTATGGATGTCGACGACGCCGAGGCAGCCGTATCAGAAAAGATCGACGAGATAGCTCCCGGCGAGACGGTGACGGCAACGGTGAAGGGGATGATTCCCGCCCGCAATGCCGGCGATAGATTCCTGCTCTCGTTCACTGTCTCTGCTGATGAGGAGGATGGACTTCCCGCCGACAATAAATATACTTTACCGAGAATCACGGTGACCGACGACCAGCGTTCGGTAGAGAACAACAACGATCTCGAATACGGCACAGGTGGTTCCGGCGACCATATAGCGCTCGGCAATGTATATGGCTTCAGCGCGCCGGCCGACCTTACTTCCGTATCGGTGGGTTTATGCTACACCGACGAGGCCAATCCCAGCGCCGCAGGCGATATCGTCCTCAATATCTTCTCCATCGATGACAACGGTGCTCTCGGCCGTCTGCTCTACACTGAGAAGAGAGTCAGAGGTCTGGGCGGATTCATGGAGTTCGACCTTCCCGACATGCGACTGGAGCCCGGCTACTATTACTTCGAGATTGAGCAGCTCTCGCAATACAATATGGGTCTGGCTTATTATCCCGCCGATGACGCAGTCTGCTATCAGCGCACCGACGACGGGCTCAACAGAATCTCTGCCGGATATGCTTTCTGCATCCGCACCTTCTTCGCCGATGGAGCGCGGGTCTATGCCTCCGACGCATGGGCGAGGGCCATTACGTCTCCTGATGTAGACAAGGCTCTTTTCAGAGAAGATGAGACTGTGGCTATGGATGTGCGCAACAACGGTTACGAGGCTGCCACTGTCAATGTGTCGCTCTTTGTCGACGGCGAGGAGATCGCTGCCGAAAAGGTAGATCTTCTGCCTTATGAGCAGACGAATGTGGCCTTTGGAAATGTGGATCTCTCGGCTGCCGGCCAGCGCAGTCTGGAATGTGTGGTCTCCGCCGACGGTGATGCCAATGCCGACAACGACCGCTGCAGGAAGATCATCACTACCGAGGAGGAGAGTGATCCCTATATCATGGACTTCGAGAGCTGCGGCGACTTCGATGCCGCCGGCGACCGTCTCAATCCCCGTTGGACGACCATTGACTACAACGGGCTGGCCACTACGATGTTCTGGCGTTACGAGCATCCACACAGAGGTGAGGCCTGCGGATTCATGGCCTTCAACCCAGGAGCCACACAGCCCTCCATGTATGATGAGCCGCTGAAGAACATGGTGCCTCACGCCGGCGAACGCATGGGTGTGGCTTTCTCGTTCAATCCCTATCAGGAGGGTGCCGAGGGTGTCGAGGAGTCGGATATCTGGATGATTTCTCCGAAGCTGACGCTCGGCGACAACTCTTCGTTCGACTTCTATGTGCGCACCCGCGACCTCGAGAACCTCGATGCCACGCTCGAGCCCTACCGTGTGCTCGTGTCTCTGACCGATACAGAGCCGGAGAGCTTCACCGTCGTGGGCGAAGACGTGCGTCTCGCCTCTGTCGACGACTGGGAGTATGTCTCAGTCGATCTTTCCGACTACGACAACAAGGAGGCTTACGTGGCCATTCAGTATATAGGCAAGCCCGTGGTCAATACCTGCCTCTTGATCGACGATCTGAAGGTATCGACTACCTCTTCGGTATCTGATGTCGCGACTTCCTACGGGATCTCGATGGCATACGATGCCGTAGCCGGTGTGCTCAATGCCGCCTCGACTCGCGGTCTGTCGCAGCTCACCGTCTATTCCGCCGACGGCATGATGGTGAAGAGTGTCAGGGTTGCCGGCAACAGTCTGTCGGTTGACCTCAACGGCCTTTCCGCAGGTGTCTATGTGGCTGCCGCGAATGGAGAGTATGGCCGCAAGGTATTGAAATTTGCAGTGAGATAAACTGATCAGGTATCAGGATACGCGATGACCCGGGGCGGGGAGCTGTCACTCAGCGAGTGGCCGTTCCCCGCCCCCTTTTTTGACCCGGTTAATGTAAAATGGGTAATTTTTGCGCTGATTCTGGTAATTCTCCGTGTCGGTTTTATTATTAATTTTGCATTCTCAAAACATCCACTCGAATGAAGAAACTTTGTTTAATGTTGCTTTCGGGCATTATGTCTCTTAATGTTATGGCACAGCAGAAAATAGTACAGACCGCCGGACGTGACGCGCTCGGCGACTTCGCCCCGGAGTTCGCCCACCTCAACGACGACATCCTCTTCGGCGAGGTATGGAGCCGCAACGACCTCCTCTCGCTCCGCGACCGCTCCCTTATCACGGTGACGGCCCTCATTTCCCAGGGAATTACCGACAGTTCATTGATGCATCACCTCGAGAACGCCAGGAAGAACGGCATCACGCGCACCGAGATCGCGGAAGCCATCACCCATATCGCCTTCTACGCCGGCTGGCCGAAGGCCTGGGCCGCTTTCCGCATGGCGAAGGAAGTATGGAAAGATGATACTGTCTCATCTTCGGCCAAGGAGAAATTCCAGAAGGAGATGATCTTCCCGATAGGGGAGCCCAACACCGCCTACGCCAGGTATTTCATCGGAAACAGCTATCTCGCTCCCATCAGCCAGTCGCAGATTCCGTTTGCCAATGTCACCTTCGAGCCCGGATGCCGCAACAACTGGCACATACATCACGCCTCCGAGGGAGGCGGCCAGATGCTGGTGGGTGTCGCCGGCCGTGGATGGTATCAGGAGGAGGGTAAGCCTGCCGTCGAGATTCTTCCCGGCACTGTCATCAACATCCCCGCCAACGTGAAGCACTGGCACGGAGCCGCCAGGGACTCCTGGTTTGCCCATCTTGCCTTCGGTGTGCCCGGCAAAGACAGCTCCACCGAATGGCTCGGCCCCGTGACCGATGCCGAATACGACAAACTGAAATAACCCAGGTCATTATATTTCATTTATGCGCCGCTGAACCGACAGTCAGCGGCGCATTCATTGTTCGCCCAGCATGTATTCAGTCTAACACGTGCAAGTCCTCGGCACGCCCGATAGCGGGAAGTGCGCAGCCAAAGACAATGGTGTCGGTCGCGAGGCCGAATCTGAAGGAAGTCGGCGGCAAACATCTGGCCTCACGCACAGGAACTTGATATCAAGGCAGTCCAAGGTGAGTGAGGTTGCAAGAGAAACCGAAGCCCGATAGCTATACGGAACCGCGGCTGTAAATCAAGCAGGTATAAGGCGGAAAGACTATGGAATACTTAACTGGGGAGGTCTCACGGACGCGGCGGAGATGTTTTTTTCAAAGCCGCTGTCTCAAAGCCATAACTTCGGCTGCGCCGTCTCATCCGTATGTGTATATGGAAATCGTGGAAACGTACTAAATAAAACTATGACAAAAACATAGTTTATCAATCGACCGTCCGCGCCCTCCTATAATCCGTTAATATATTGGCTGTTATATCGTTAAATTGCGTAAGGCTTTATGTGTGAGAGCGTTTCAGCAGTTAATGTTAAGCGTAGGTATGGAGGGATTGGAGTAACCCAAATCAATACTATATATAAAAGAAAAGCCATTAACGGTTAATTCTTACCTCTTCCAATCATTAGATGCCATAACCTATTGAATATGTTGCCAATATCCTATTTATTGGTTACGATAGGTCTAAAGAGAGTGTTCCATCCGATTTTACTTTATATATAAACACTTTTTCCAACCGTTCACTATCATTGCCTATTCTATCCATTAATTGCCATAATCCATTGTAAATGTTGTTGGTATATGGATTAATGACAGTGACAGTCAATAGTATGGAGGGATTATGGTTTTTCCTTTATATATGGATATTAACCCAATCAATCCACATTTCTTAACAGCAAT
>USHH01000101.1 GCA_900554345.1 uncultured Bacteroidales bacterium
TGGCACTACGAGGGATACCGCAACAGCCAGTGGATAGTGATCGACTACAGCACTGTGACAGTGCACGTGTTTCTTCCGGAATACCGTGAATTCTACAGTCTCGAGGACCTCTGGAGCGACGGCAGACGCGAAGACATAGCCGACATAGACTGAACCGCGACGGCCTCCACATCCCAACAAGAATTACCATACCCCATTAGCAATAAAACACTACATGAATTTTCCGCAACCACGCAAACCGGGCGGCATGAACAAGAAGCCGCTTTTCAACATGTACTGGATGTATGTGTTGCTCGGCCTCTCGATCCTGGCCCTGTTCTGGTTTCAGGACGCCTCTCAGGTGAAAGACGTCAACTGGACAGAATTCGAGCAGGCTGCCACCCGCGGCGACATCAACAAGATAATGGTGTTTGCCGAAAACCGCACCGCCGAGGGCTACCTGACGCCCCAGGGGGCCAAGAACATGGATTTCGACATCAACGACCGTCTCGACGGCGAGCGAAAGATAAAGACCACCATTCCCTCCAACGACAAGATCCAGGAGAAGATCGACAGCTGGAACGCGTCGCTCAAGGCCGAGGGGAAGCCGGAAATCGAGGTCAACTACGAGAAAGGGAGCGACCTGATGAAGGTGTTCTGGTATTTCGGCCCCATAATCCTCATCGTTGTCTTCATGGTGTATATGTCGCGGCGCATGACCAACGGAGGCTCGGGCGGAGGCATCTTCAGTGTGGGCAAGAGCCGCGCTGCGGTGTTTGACAAGAACAACGGCACCAACGTCACTTTCAAGGATGTGGCGGGCCTCGCCGAGGCGAAGGTTGAGATCGAGGAAATTGTGGAATTCCTGAAAAACCCGCAGCGCTACACCGAGCTTGGCGCCAAGATACCCAAGGGAGCGCTGCTCGTGGGCCCTCCGGGCACCGGCAAGACTCTACTGGCCAAAGCAGTGGCCGGTGAGGCCAACGTGCCTTTCCTCTCGATGTCCGGTTCCGACTTCGTGGAGATGTTTGTCGGCGTGGGCGCCGCCCGCGTGCGCGACCTCTTCAAGCAGGCCAAGGAAAAGGCCCCCTGCATCGTCTTCATCGACGAGATCGACGCCGTGGGGCGCGCCCGCGGCAAGAACCCCAACATGGGTTCAAACGACGAGCGTGAGAACACCCTCAACGCCATGCTGACTGAAATGGACGGCTTCGGCTCCAACAACGGGGTGATCATCCTCGCCGCCACCAACCGCGCCGACATGCTCGACAAGGCCCTGCTGCGTCCCGGGCGCTTCGACCGCCAGATCTATGTGGACCTCCCCGAGCTCACCGACCGCATGGAGATCTTCAACGTACACCTGCGTAACATCAAGGTCAACAGCAAGCTCGACGTGGAGCAGCTGGCACGCCAGACCCAGGGCTTCTCGGGCGCGGACATCGCCAATGTCTGCAACGAGGCGGCGCTCATAGCCGCCCGCAACAGCAAGAAGACCGTGGAATGGAGTGACTTCATGGCTGCCATCGACCGCATCGTGGGTGGCCTCGAGAAGCGCTCGCGCATCATCACCGACGAAGAGAAATTCTCAATCGCGACACACGAGGCCGGCCATGCCACAATATCCTGGCTCCTGCAATACGGCGACCCGCTGCTGAAGGTGACCATCGTGCCTCGCGGAAGAGCCCTCGGCGCCGCCTGGTATGCACCGGAGGCACGCCAGATCGTGCCGACCCAGGCGCTGCTCGACCAGATGTGCGGACTGCTCGGCGGCCGCGCGGCAGAGGATGTCTTCACCGGACAGATCGGCACCGGCGCCTCCAACGACCTGGAGCGCGTCACCAAGATCGCCCGCTCGCTCGTGCTCGTCTACGGGATGAGCGAGAAGCTTCCCAACCTCAATTACTATGACTCGACGGGACAGGACTACGGCTTCACGAAGCCATATTCCGACGAGACCGCCAATATAATCGACTCGGAGGTGAAACGCATCATCAACGAGCAGTATGAACGCGCCAAGTCGATCTTGCGTGAATATGCCGAGCAGCACAACCGCATCCGCGACCTTCTCGTGGAGCGCGAGGTGATCTTCCACGACGACGTGAAGGAGATCCTCGGCCCGCGCAAATGGAAGAGCCGCACCGACGAGATCATGGAGATCAACAAAAAAAACATCGACCTGGGCAAGAAATCAGACGGCAAAGCCGGCAGCAATACAGACTCCGACAAGCCGGCATCAGATGGAGACAATGACGATGATGCAGGCACGCCGCCGCCGTTCAGACACTGACGTCAATTATCAATTAAATATTGGTAATTAAAGAAATCGGGGACGACCTTGAGAGGCCGTCCCCGATTTCTTTACGCTTATTTAGGCAGGAGTTTATCTTGCCACGCGGGTGCGGATTGTCCCGCCGTTGTCGAGCCTATCGACCTTTACGAAGATGCCCTTGTCGGGATCTGCCACCTTATGGCCCTGGAGGTCATAATAGGTGGTTGCGACTACATTTCCACCGGAGATGATATGGTCGACGCCGGAAGGATCCCAGGCGATGCTGTTCGACTTGTTGCAGTTGACCGGACGGTCATCTGCATCGATGATGACAGTCACAGCCTTCACGGTGGCCTCCGGATTGATGAACTGCTCGCCTTTGAGGTTGACGACATCAGCGGTCTCTATCGAGTAGTCGAAGGTATAGGTGTCGCCGGCAACTATCTCGGCAGGGAGCGAGCCCTCGATGCCGTCAACATTCTTATAGTATGCCACTACATCATTGAAAGTAAGGCCATAGACCTTGGACTGGCCGTTGATGAAGAGGTCCCACAGCGGGCTCTCGACGCCATCGGGATCCTTTCCCTTGTAGTAGTTGGACTGACCCCAGGCCTCGTTTTTCAAACCGTCGGCCACGAGAGCGATCGAGAGCCTGTAGCCGGCATCCTTGATGTCGCGCACGAAGCGCGCTGACGCATGGACCGTCAGCCTTGTCATCTCCTCGTCGGCCCATTCGAGAGCGACATCGACATCAGCTACAGGCATACCCTGGGCATAGGAAGCCCATACAGAAGGGAAGAAGCTGGGATCCATCTCGGAAATGCGGTTGATGGTTCCGGAGGGGAATCCGCCCACACTGAACGGGAATTCATCGTTGGAGAGTGTCACCATGCATCCCGACTCATAGCTCTGGCTGTGATAAGCCATGCCGACGAAGCGGTCGCCGAATAGATTGGGCATCTCCTCCATAGCGATATATCCGCGAGGACAGTAGCCGCAGCCAAGGCCTGTGAACTCCTCGACAAGAGGACGGTTGACCGGCACGAAAGGCATCACCACGAGGCTGGAGGTCGCCGTAGCGGAGATATCGGTATTTTCGACGCCGTTGACAGTGTTGACGGTGAACTCGAAAGGATATGTGCCAATCTCGGGAATGGCATCGAGCATCACCTGCACATCGGCAAACTCTCCGATACCCTCTACAGGCTCATCGAGATTGACAGTGCCGCTGCCAGTATATGATCCGGCCGCATAGCTGTAGGTGAAAGTTGTGAGGGGGTTGGTGCCATGGTTGATCACGCGCAGACCTACGGGATACCGCTCCCCTACGGCCACATAGCAGCTTTCGGGAAGGGATGCGGCAGCTCCGTTCTCGCCGTAGTCAGTGTCGAGCATAACCGCCATCGAGCTGACGGCACCGAGCTTGCTGACGATGCTGGCCCATTTGAGCTGAGTGCGCGAGGAATGGACGTAAAGCCCGTCGACGGCATCACCCTCCACCACGGCGATTGGATTTGTCGGCCAGTGATACAGCGCCTCGTCGAGGTCGGTGATTGAGAATGAGTATCCCACATATACGCCCTCCTCGGTGATGGTGTATGGCTCCGGAAACGAAACCTCGAGCCATTCGTCGGAGACAGTGGCCTCCACCGAGCAGATGTCGGGTACATTCTTCTTGTTTTCGAGCTTGAGCTCCTTGGAGAGCCATGCCGTGACATTCTCGAACGCACCGTCCTTCACGGGGAAGTCGACCTTCATGCTGGTGACACGGGTGCCGACGAGAGTGGGATCCGCGATACGGATGGCCACATCATAGGTTTCCTTCTTCTTGAAACCGTAGACCATAGGTACGTCATCGTTGACGTTGTAGGTGAATTCCATTTCAGCTGCGTCGGAGCCGAAAGGGCATAGCGCGGCAGCGGAGATGGCCATTGTCAATAGTTTAGTTCTCATGATAAAATTACATTAAACTGGTTTGATCAATAAGTACAGGCCTATCCTTATCATGGCGCGTGCCGTGACAATTCAAGCCTTTTGCAATAGTGAGCTGTAGATATTAATGAGATTTCGGGCGCTAAGGTAGTGAATAATTGTAAAACATGGAAGGAAATTGCTAAAAAAATTTAATGACAGCGATGACAACACGAATCGGACCATGCAAGGCGTTATACTAACGAATGATGTATATATTTGAAAACTAAAATACGATTGTTAGTTTTCCATATAGGATAAAGTTGGTCAAAACGACACAATTATGTGTCAAAATTGCCCACGGGCAATAAAAACTGATTAACTTTGCAGAGCAAAAGCCATTGGGGATAGAGATAGAGGCCCAAGGCGCCCAAACGACTCGGAACAGACAATAAAACCAAATAAAAGGAAATAAAAGAAAACGCTATAATTATACTTTTAAGATGAAAGTCAGAAAGATTAGTGTGCCGATGGCGACATTGGCACTGGGTGTAATGCTGCTTCCCTCCTGCAAAGGGAAACAAGACCAGCAGGGAGCCCAGCAGCAAGTGCCGGAACTTGCTGTCATTACAGTAGGAGAGAAAGACGCATCTCTCGAACGTGGCTATCCTGTGTCGCTGCAGGGAGAGAACGATGTCGAGATACGTCCGCAGATCTCGGGATTCCTCACGAAAGTGAATGTGGAGGAAGGACAGCACGTAGCCAAGGGCCAGGTGCTCTTCACCATCGACCAGGTGCAGCTGAAAGCCGCCGTTGATGCTGCCGA
Source organism: uncultured Bacteroidales bacterium (assembly GCA_900554345.1). Classification (GTDB taxonomy): domain Bacteria; phylum Bacteroidota; class Bacteroidia; order Bacteroidales; family Muribaculaceae; genus Lepagella. The sequence continues at coordinate 4,986 of USHH01000101.1, forward strand.
GGCGGCGGTAGCCGTGGCGCAGGCCAATGTGAACACCGCCACGACCAACGCCAACAACAACAAGATACTCCTTGACAAGAACATCATAAGCGCACCGGCCTACCAGACGTCGGCCGACGCGCTCAACGCGGCGAAAGCACAGCTCAACCAGGCCAACGCCAACCTTGTGTCGGCACGCAAGAACCTGTCGTATTCGGTGGTCACCGCTCCCGTGTCGGGAGTCGTAGGCCAGATCGATTATAAAGAGGGCACGCTCGTGAGCCCGCAGACTCTTCTGACAGTGCTATCCAACAACGGCGACATGGAAGCCTATTTCTCTCTCAACGAGAAAGAGATCCTCGACATGACCGACAACGGACGCCGCTCGATCAAGGCAGCCATCGACTCGATGCCGGAGGTGTATCTGCAGCTTGCCAACGGCGAACGCTATCAGTATCCCGGAAAGATCATCAGTATCTCGGGGGTGCTCGACAAAGCGACCGGCAGCGCGCAGGCCAAGGCAAAATTCCCCAACCCCGACGGCATGCTGCGCAGCGGCAACACGGGCACGCTTCTCATCCCCGACATGCAGAGAAACGTAATCCAGGTGCCACAGTCAGCCACCTTCGAGATCCAGGACATGAAATTCGTGTATCTGCTGGGCGACTCGAGCAAAGTGCATTCCGCCCCTATACAGGTATCGAGCAACAGCGACGGCAAATCGTATATCGTGACGAGCGGTCTGAAGCCCGGCGACGTGGTAGTGACCGAAGGCGTGGGCATCACGGTGAAGGAGGGCATGCAGATCAAGCCCAAGAAATGAGACCCGTGACATCAACGATTCAAATATAGACTGTAGGAATAAATGAAATTAGACAGATTTATCAACAGGCCGGTGCTCTCGACGGTGATATCCGTATTCATCGTCATCTTCGGTATCCTTGGCCTGATGGGACTTGCCATCGAGCAATATCCCGACATAGCGCCACCTACGGTGCGCGTGAGCACGACCTATACCGGAGCCAACGCCCAGGCCGTGCTCAACTCGGTGATCGCCCCTCTTGAGGAGCAGATCAACGGCGCGGAGAACATGGACTACATGATGTCGTCGGCCTCCAACAACGGATCGGCCGAGATTCAGGTATATTTCAAGCAGGGCACCGACCCCGACATGGCGGCAGTCGACGTGCAGAACCGTGTGGCCAAGGCCGCGTCGTTTCTGCCCGCGGAGGTCAACCAGGTGGGAGTGATCACGCAGAAGCGCCAGAGCTCCATGTTGATGGTGATCTCGCTCTTCGACGAGACCGACAAATATAACGTGGAGTTTGTGGAGAACTACATGGCCATCAACATCATCCCGCAGATCAAGCGTGTGCCCGGCGTGGGCGACGCCATGGCCTTCGGAGCCGACTACTCCATGCGCATATGGATCAAGCCGGAGGTGATGGCCCAGTACGGGCTGATGCCTTCCGACATAACGGCGGCGCTCGCCGAGCAGAACATCGAGGCCGCTCCGGGCCAGTTTGGCGAGCAGGGCAACCAGACCTTCCAGTATGTGATGAAATACAAGGGACGTCTGGCCAACGAGAAGGAGTTTGAGGACATCGTGATCCGCGCCGACAAAGACGGCAAGATCCTGCGCCTCGGCGATGTGGCCACCGTAGAGCTCGGGCGTCTGAGCTACGGCTTCGAGAACCGCGACAACGGCCACCTCGGCACCTCCTGTATCGTGTTCCAGTCGGCGGGCAGCAACGCCACCGCCGTAATCGAGGAGATCGAGAAGCTGATGGACAGCGAGCGCAAGAACCTTCCGAAGGGTCTCGTGCTCGAGACCACCATGAGCGTCAACGACTTCCTCTTCGCCTCCATCCACGAGGTGATCAAGACCCTCATCGAGGCGTTCGTGCTGGTGTTCCTGGTGGTGTTCATCTTCCTTCAGGACTTCCGCTCGACGCTGATCCCTATGATCTCGATTCCGGTAGCCCTTATCGGTACGTTCTTCCTGCTCTACATATTCGGCTTCACGATCAACCTTCTGACCCTCTCCGCTCTCGTGCTTGCGATCGCGATTGTGGTCGACGACGCGATAGTGGTGGTGGAGGCGGTGCACGCGAAGCTCGACCAGGGCTATACCTCTGCACGCAAGGCCTCCATCGATGCCATGAACGAGATCGCGGGCGCGCTCATCTCAATCACGCTCGTGATGATGCTCGTGTTTATCCCGGTATCGTTCCTGGGAGGCACATCGGGTGTGTTCTACCGTCAGTTCGGTCTGACGATGGCCATGGCCATCGGTCTTTCGGCCATCAACGCCCTCACGCTGTCGCCGGCCCTCTGCGCGCTCTTCCTGAAGCCCCACAAGGGAGAAGACAAGAGCATGCGCGAGCGCATGGGGGAAGCCTACGGAGCGGCCGCCGAGGCCGTGAAGGCCACTTATAAGAAACGCTTCGAGTTCCCTCCGCTGGTGACCTTCCTCCTGCTCGCAGCCGCCATCGTGTTCCTTGTGCTCGGCTGGTACAGTTTCGAGAACGTATCGCTGGGCATCATAGCCACAGTGACGGCAGTGCTCGCCGTGATCGGCCTCTTCCAGAAGCGCTTCATCAACGCCTTCAACAAGAGCTTCGACAAGCTTCTTAAGGTCTACCGCAAGGCCGTCGACTTCTCTCTGGCCCACAAATGGACCGGCTTCGCCGCCCTGGCCCCCCCCATCGCCGGCTGAAGCT
>USHH01000102.1 GCA_900554345.1 uncultured Bacteroidales bacterium
CGGCAGCCGCTCGGCGGCTTTTGCCATCAGATACATACTGAGCGCCAGCGCTACGAAGAAACCTGTCCACCACCAGTAGAGCTCATGCCCGGTGGCCGTCTTTGTCTTGCCTAAGCAGAATGTGAAGCCGACCTCCATCAGTCCGGCTAAGATAAGTATAATCCAGTTCATGATTAAGACTGTATTCAGTTATCCTGTCTGAGGGCTGCAAGCAATCGGATGGTCGCCATGTCGGCGTGATTCTCGGCGTCTCCTTCCTAAGGTCGCTGCAAAATTAGCAAAAAATCCCGATAAGTATTTATGTGATAGTGCTCCTGGGTATACCTGAATTGATGGATATGCCTTCATTCGGGGCCGTTTTTATAAATTTAGCCGATAAAAGGGATGGGGAATCAGCATTTCATGTAAATTTTTGCTAATTTTGCGACCGTAATCTTAAAATCAAGTTAATGCGAATGAAGAAGATTTTTACAATGGCCGCACTGATGCTCGCGGCAGGAAGTGCATACGCCGGCTCTTTCGACGACTGCGTTGCCTTCACTTACGCTCCCGGTCCGCAGGACGACTGGATGGGTTGCTTCGCGCCCGCCCGCTACAATGCTGGCATCCAGCTCTTCGGCGACCAGTTCCCCGGCTATAAGGTAGTGGGCTTTCAGGCCACCGACCTCAACCACTGTACAGGCATGGATACGTTCACCGGCTGGGTATCAACCAAGCTCAGTGGTGAGAATGAGGAGTTCGTTCCCGACGTGGAGCTCATCGAGGTCCCCGACGGTCCGGTCGACGGTGTGATGACCGTGGAGTTCTCCGAACCGGTCGAGATTCCTGCTGAAGGCCTTTATGTAGGCTACGGCATGGAGGTGATCGACCTCAGCGAGGACAATCTTAATGACGACAACATAGTGCCGGTGCCGATGTGTATGGGCACGAGCTCTCCCGGCACTTCGTGGGTCCAGGTCATCATGGATGGATGGTCCGGTTGGGCCGACTACAGCGACTACCCCGGCTGCGCCATATGCATGACCGTGTATCTCCAGGGGCAGGTAGACGACAATTATCTGACTCTCAGCTCTGTCGATGGCCATATGGCCGTCATGAAGGGGAATCCGTTCACTCTGCCGTTCACAGTGGCCAACAGTGGCGGCAATGCCATCGAAAGCCTGACCTATACATATAAGGTAGGCGACAAAAGCTATGAGGAAGAGCTTGAGCTTGCGGAGCCCATAGTCCCTGTTCTTGGCGCGACCTCCAGGATTGAGCTCAGCTTCGATGCCGTGGATGCCCAGGGTGCCTATGATTTCGAGGTGTCGATTCCTAAGGTAAACGGCAACGATAACATAAGCCCCAGGCAGACCATTCAGTCGCGTCTGTCGGTGGTGGATTATGAGCCCCGCCACCTCCCGCTTATGGAGGAGGCCACCGGCACCTGGTGTGGCAACTGTCCGCGTGGCTGGCTTGGCATGCGCGAGATGGGTAAAGCCCTCGGCGAGGAATTCATAGGCGTGGTCTACCATAATAGCGACCCCATGCAGGTTACGGAGGTTTATCCTTGGGAAGTGAGCGGTTATCCTGAGGCGGCCATTGACAGAGGCAAGGGCATCGATCCATTCTACGGCTCCTATGACGTGGAAATGGGTATAATGGGCAACTGGCAGGAGGCTGCGTCACGTGTGGCCGTTGCCGAGATTTCCGCCGTTTCTTCCTGGGCCGACGACAGCAAGACCGTTATGAATGTGGAGGCAAGCGTGAAGTTCGCTCTCGACGACAATGCCGCCGACTACAAGGTGGGATACGTGCTAATCGGCAACGGCTACTGTCATCCCGACGATAAAGCCTGGGCGCAGCATAATTATTATGCCGGCGAGCAGTATGAAGGCATGCTTGCCGAGCTTACCGAGCTTCCCGCCTCTATAAAGGATATGGTCTACAACCATGTGGCTATCGATACCGAGGCAATGCTTGGAGTGGCCAAAAGCCTTCCCTCTTCTGTGAAGCTCGGTGAGGTCTATGGCCATAGCTATTGGTTTGAGACCGCCGAGATCCTCGGCATGGATGGCGACAACCTCATCGAGAATCCTCAGTATCTCGAGGTAGTGGCTTTCGTGGTAGATGGCGCCGGCAAGGTGGTCAATGCCTGCAGGACAATGCCGGAAGGCAATTCGGTGGATCTCGTATCTTCCGAATCGGGTGAGACGGAATATTTCGACCTCATGGGCCGCAGGGTGTCCAATCCCGGACATGGCATCTACATCAAGCGCTGCGGCGGTGTCGCCAGAAAGGTGATGCGCTGATATAATGATACAGTAAGGTAACGACAGTCAGGTCATCCCTGACCTGACTGCCTATAATATCCGCAATGAATGGCATAAAGCATTTCAAGATAATAGTGGTCCTGATATGCATCCTGAGCGCGCCCGCTATGGCGGCGAGCGTTCAGGATGCATTCGACGTCTTATCGGTAGCCGACCTGTATGAGACCGGACACCGATGCTTTCAGTCCGGAGACTTTCAGAGGGCAAAGACTTTCCTTGCTGCGACGGCTGCCCGCTACGACGATGACATGACTAAGGAGGAGAAGCGCGTGTGTGTCGACTGCATGATATCTATGGGATATCTGGAGTATTTTGAATACCACAGGTATGACGAATCGTTTCGCTGGCTAACGCAAGCCGCTGATATAGCCCGTCGCGAAGGGCTGGAAGGTTGCTTGGCAAGAGCCTGCCTCAATCTCGGCAATCTCTATCAGGGATCGATGCTGACATCGTCGGAACCGCAGCTGTCGAGCCTCGCCATCTCTTTCTATTCCAAAGCCTTTGAAATCTCGGAGCAGCTCGGCGACGGGCAGATGCTGGTGAAAAGTTTTCTGAATCTTACGAGTCTTGACGTGCTTTTCCCGAACTTTACGTCCATCAACCGGGAGATCGGAGTGGTTGAACGGTCGCAGTTTGCCGACACGATTGTCTTTTCCAGATATGCCAAGGTGCTTGCAAAGGCGGTCAGGGCCCTCCAGCGTCATGACTATGCGCAGGCAGAGGCTTTGTATGAGACCCTCCCGCAATACGCCGACGACTCCATCAATCCCGAATACTCAAAGGCGGGTGCCCTCGACATGGCTGCCCGCATCTGCATGCTTGATGGCAGATATGAGAAAGCAGTAAGTCTTTTCCAGGATGTACTTGAGATCGGAAGAGCGCATGGCCTTCCGGAAGTTGAGATGGAATGTCTGGGAAAGCTTTCACAGCTATATCGCCAACGGGGCGATTCCGACATGGCTGACAGGTTGCGGTTTATGTATCTTGAGAAGAAGGATTCCCTGCTGCGTGTCCACCAGACCGGCACCATCCCGCAGCTTCACTACGCCTCCCTCTTCGACGACGAGACCCGCCTCCGCACAAGCACTGAATCTAAGTTGCTCACTACCCGCATAGTCACCGTAGCGGTCTGCATGCTTCTGGTGGTCGTCATCATTCTGGTTTATGTCCTGATTCACAAGAACCGTCTCCTCACTTCAAAGAATGATGAGCTCTACCGCAAGAATACGGAGCTGCTCCGGGTGGAAGACAGCATTATCAACACGGAAAAGGCAAATCCCAAAAAGGGTATGGCGATCAATGCCGATCAGATCGACGGGCTCGAGAGCCGTATAGAGGATGTGCTGGCGTCTTCCGATTTTATATGCAGTCCCGAGGCTTCGCTAAAGACACTCGCCGAGAAGGTGGATTCAAATACGAGCTATGTCTCGTACATCCTCAACCAGAAATATTCGGAAAACTTCAGCATACTGCTCGGCAATCTCCGTATCAAGGAGATCTGCCGTCGCATAGAGCGGGAGCCCCAGCGCTACCGGCAGCTCACTGTCGAGGCCATATCGGCCGAGGCCGGCTTCAAGTCCAGGTCGACTTTCCGGATATCGTTCGTGCGCCAGACAGGCCTTACCCCTTCCGATTATATCCGTCGCGCATGCGCCGATTGAATATGCCGGGGCTTACTCTTGCGATGTGGTTATTCTATAGTGATCAGTACGTATTTCTGAGTGCCCATGCCGAGTCGTTCCGCATAATCGAGCACGTGGGTGGCGTCGCGAGAGGCCATCCGTTCTTCGAGATGTACCTTCCCGTGGTCGGGTGATGCTTTCACCGCGTCGACACACGCACGGTCTACTGCCACGGGATCAAGCGAGGCAAAGATTCCTATGTCGCTCATCCGCACCGGAGCCGGAGTGGCTACACAGTCGCAGTCAACGGAGAGATTGTTGGCGACATTTATATACAGGATATGGTCGCCGGCATGGTCGGTCACGGCTTTCGCGGCCTCTGCCATTGTCTCGAGGAAATCATCCTGCTCCGGCATGCCTTCGCCCCAGAGCTTTTCAGGGTCGTCATGCCGTCCTCCCGAATGCACCCGGGCTTTTCCTTCACGCGACTGGAGGCCGATACCCATGTTCTTCAGCGCTCCGCCGAACCCCGCCATCGGGTGCCCTTTGAAATGCGACAGCACGACTGTGAAGTCATAGTCGAGCCAGTCTTGGCCGATCAGCGCGTGATTGATATGCTTGCCTCCCGACACAGGGAGTGACACGGAGGCCACACTGTCGAGAAGATGAAACGGCGCTATCGCCGTGAAGCCGTGTTCGCGTGCCACTTCCATATGGTCTTTGTCGTTGGTGCGTGCTCCGGGATAAGCGGTATTGCATTCCACGATGTCTGCGTGCAGACCCTTCACGAGCGGAGCGATAAGCGTGGGGGAGAGGTGGTTGGGATTGCCTTTCTCTCCCGACGACAGTTTCACGCAGACCTTCCCGGAGGCCCGGCGGTCGAGCGCGTCGTAGATCTTCAGGAGGTTTTCCGACGTGATGTTTTTCACGAAATACACTGTAGCCACAGAGTCGGAGGCGGTAGGAGCCACCTGTTGTGCCATTGCATTCACGGAGCCGAATGCCGAGACGGCTCCGAGCATCATCATGATAGGGAGTTTCTTTACCATAGTTGATTATTGTTGATTGACTATATTGCCTGCTGCGGCTGCCGACGCCCTGATATATAATCCGGTTGCCGGAAGCTCCATAGGTTATAACGCTGAGTTTTCTTTTTACGGTATGCGCCATTTACGTAAATATCAATCTTCATTATTGTGATTCTTGCCGATTATCCATTTCCTCCGGCTTTCACGCCCCCGCTGCCAATTCCCCTTATGGATGGTCAGTCGCGGAGCCTGTTGCGGTATTCCAGCGGAGACATGCCGGTGCGCTTCCTGAAGATGCGGCAGAGATACCACGGATCGTCGTAATGGAGCCGCTCCGAAATCTCCTTGATTGTCAGGTCGGTCGTGTCGAGAAGGTTTTTAATCACAAGACCGATCTGTATGTTGATCTGCTCTTTGGCCGTAGTGCCGAAATACTTCCGGTTGATGATGTTGAGGTAATTGGGAGTTATGCTTAGCCGGTCGGCATAATAGGCAACGTCGTGATGCCTGGCATAGTGTCGCGTCAGCAGCGCTATGAATTCATTGGCAAGCACCCAGGCCCGGTTCTTGTCGGGGTTGGAGCCAAGCTGTCCGAGACGACGCTCCACCTGGTCTGCCATGATATGCATGAAGTTCTCCGTTTCGTTGTGCATCGTCTTCACGATGATGGCTTCCGAGCAGTTGCCCTGTATCCATTCGAGCAGCCCGAACCAGTTGGCCACTATGTCGCGCTGCCCGTAGGGTATAGGGAAGACCGTCGACTTGAACACGAATTCCCAGAAGCGGTTGGAAGTGATCAGGAAGAAAATGTCCTGTGTCTCATGGAAGCCGATACGGAGGCATACCGCCTTGAAGTCGTCAGTGATATCAAGAGGCACCACCGTCATGTCGAATGTGATGAACGCCATGCGGTGGCGCTTCATCACCAGGCTTCGTGAACTGATCGAGAACCGGGCGCTGCCGTCGATACACATCATAATCAGGCAGCCGTCTACCGTCAAAGGCTCTCCGCTCATCCATGTCGATGCGTCAGCTGTGGTGTAGCGGTATGGTTCCGGTTGATGGTGATTTCTGGCCTTACTCATCCTTTCTGTTGATTTGTGTTTGTAAAATTACCATTTTTAAAGCGTATTTTCAAGTGGTGTGATGAAAAGTACTTTCTTTATAACGTTTTGCCACTCGCTTTAGCTTGAAATAATCACTAACTTTGCAGCCGATTTCAAAACCACAGCTTTCAGTAACCCTATAATTAGATTTCCAAGCGATATGGATAGAGATAAACTTGACTTTGGCAATGGGAAAATCAATGCCCTTTTCCGTGCCATGTTTTTCCCGACACTTGTCGGCATGGTGTTTAATTCGGTGCTCAATATATGCGACGGCATGTTTGTCGGCCATGGCGTAGGCAGCAATGCTCTGGCTGCCATAAATATCGTCGCTCCTCTGTTTCTTGTCTGCACCGGCGTCGGCCTGATGTTCGGAATCGGGGCTTCCGTCGTCGGCGGCATACGTCTTGCCGAGGGGAATGTGAAGGGCGCCCGCATCATCATGACGCAGGCTTATATCGCCGGAGCCGTGATTTTCGGATTGGTCATTTTGATGTCGCTCCTCTTCACACGCCCGGTGCTCTATGCGCTGGGTTGCAGCCAACCTCTCGAGCAACTCGCCACCGACTACCTTCTCTGGCTCCTGCCGGGTCTGGTGTTTTTCTACCTGCAATGCGCCGGCATGATGCTCATACGCCTTGACGGCTCGCCGAAATACGCCATGTCGGTCCAGGTCGTGGCCGCGGTGCTAAACATCTTCCTCGACTGGCTTATGGTGTTTCCGCTCGACATGGGCATCAAGGGTGCTTCGATCGCCACTTCCATCAGCTGCATCGTGGCCGGACTAATGGTGCTCGCTTACTTCATCTTCTTCTCCGCCAAACTGAAATTCTATCGTCTCAAGCGGTCGGTCAAATCGCTTAGGCTCTCCCTGCGCAATGTCGGCTACATGGCCAAGATCGGACTTGCCACCTTCATTGCCGAGCTGGCCATCGGCGTGACCATCGTCGCCGGCAATTTTACTTTCATGGATTATCTCGGCGAGGCCGGAGTGGCTGCCTATAGCGTGGGATGCTATCTCTTCCCCTTGATTTTTTCCATCAGCAACGCCGTCGCCCAGTCGTCGCAGCCGATCATCAGCTATAATTACGGCGCCGGGCAGTTCGACCGTGTGCGCCAGGCCCTGCGGATCGCCATCATCACTGCATGTGTCTGCGGCCTTGCGATCTCTGTCGGCATGTGGCTCGGTTCTCCGGTGCTTGCCGGCATATTCCTCGATTCCTCCGAGAGGTCTTACGAGCTGGCATGCCATGGTCTGCCGCTCCTCGGACTCTGCGCCATTTTCTTTGCCATGAACATTACTTTCATCGGGTATTATCAGAGCTGCGAGAAGGCCACGCGCTCCATCTGCTATATGCTGCTTCGCGGAGCTGTCTTCCTTGTGCCGGGATTCTTCCTCTTGCCTAAGGTTCTTGGAGTGCCGGGCCTCTGGCTGGCCATTCCGGTCTCCGAGATCCTGACGCTGACGGTGATTGCCCTCATTTTCCTATGGCAACGTGGCCGTCGCATGGTAGCCGCAAGATAACGGTTTTCCCGCTGCAGACTATTCCGGCATCCTCATCAGGGGATGCCATTCATTTACCCGCCTGAGGATAGACTCCGGAGTCGT
>USHH01000103.1 GCA_900554345.1 uncultured Bacteroidales bacterium
AGGCCATCGACCCAATTGTTCCGGCCTTAGCCTCCCGCCGCCATGTCGGCGCCACCCGCGCTCTCGAGGCGGCGGTAGGTGTCGAGCGCCTCCTTCTTATAGGGAGCGCCACGCCCCTCGAGGATCCGGGCCTTGAGCAGGAGGGCCTCGGGAGCCTGCGGGGAATCGGCGCGGCGGTCGAGCAGGCGTTCCAGATAGTCAAGGGCGGCTGCCGCATCGCCATCCTCATCGGCGCTCTGCGCGAGGTCGAGGAGCGCGGGAGCCAGATAATGGCCGTCGGGATAGGAGGATATATAGTCTTCGAGCCTCTTCTCGCCGGCAGGGTCGCTGTCGCTCCAGAGGGTCTCGGCGGCCTCGAACTCGAGGCGCTCCATGTCGCCGCGCTCCAGACGAGGGGCGCCAGGTATCGACTCGAGGAAACGGGCGTAGGCCGGTAGCTCGCCGCGGTTGGCGTAGAAGCGGCGGAGGTCCTCGTTGGCGAGCGTGGCCTCCTCGCTGGTGGGCCATGTCCTGAGTATCTCCTTGTAGACCTCCTCGGCGTCGGCCGGACGTGAGGTCTCCATATATGTGATGGCAAGGGCGAGCATCCCCTTGCGGGCCTCGGGAGAGTCACGGTGGGTGGAGCGGAGCTGCTCGAAAGCCTTCACTGCCTCGCCGGTGCGTCCGAGGGCGGCGAGGGTGCGGGCCTTCTCGAGCATGGCGGCGGCCACCCAGCGCGACGACGGGTAGAGTCGGGGGAACTCGGAGAGCTGGCGTATCTTGGAGTCGAGGTCGCCGCCGAGACCGGCCATCACGGCCCTGCGGTAGTGGGCGTAGTCGGCATCGGAGCCTCCGGCCTCAACTGCGGCGGAGTAGTTGGCCTGGGCGCTGCGGTAGTCGCCGGAATAATACTGGCAGTCGGCGAGCCTGACGCGGCAGTCGGAAAGTATCGAGGAGGGGAGCGAGCCCCCCTTGAGCAGCGAGGAGAAGATGTCGGCGGCCGCCTGATACTTCTCCCTCTTCATGAGGGTGTAGGCGAGATTATAGCGGGCGAGGGGAAGGTCGGCACGCAGTGCGGAGCCGCCCTGACGCGACTCGGCGCTCTTGATAAACGAGCGGTAGGCCTGCTCGGCTCCGTTCCAGTCCTCAAGGGCATAGAGGGCGTCGCCGAGCCACAGCGAGGAGCGGGCGGCGAGCTGCCGGTCGGGGGCCTGGGAGGAGGCGGCATTGCGGAGCGCCCCCGCGGCATCGCCAGGGCGCCCGTTGGTCATCGCCTCCACTCCGATCTGGTAGTAGGTCTTCTGGATCGCCTCCCTCACCTCGGCCGACGGGCTGGAGATGCGCTGGAGCATACGGAGGGCCGAGGAATACGACTTTTCGTTGTAGTAGGCCATGGCGAGGTATTCCTCGGCATTGTCGGCGTAGCGCGAGTCGGGATACTGCTCGAGGAAGCTCTCGAGCATCGGGATGGCGCTGCTGAAAGGTATCTTGCCGCCACGGGTGCGTGCGGCCACATAATTATATAGGGCGGCCTCGGTCACCTTGGCGTCATAAGTCATCTTCGATGCCTTCTCAAACGAGAGGGCGGCGGCGGTGTCGTCGCCCTGCTTCACGGCAATCTGTCCGAGATACAGATATGCGCTCTGCGCGAGGTCGTCGTGCTTGTCGGTGAGGGGTCCGAAGAGACGTGCGGCCTCCTCATAGTCGCCGTCGCTGTAGTCGATCACGCCGAGGGCGTAGAGGGCGTCGTCGGGAGCCGTCTCCTTGGCGTCGACATATCTCTCGAGCCAGCGGCGTGCCTCGCCATAGCGGTCGAGCTTGAAGCAGGAAAGACCGGCCACACGCTCCATCTCCGGGCGGAGCTCGGCGGGGGAGCGACCCTCGAGCAGCGACTCGGCATGCTCGAGCGCCTCGTCGTAGCGCCCGCGCGCATACTCTATCTGCGCCATGTAGAAGAGAGGGGCGAGCCCCTCGGCATCCTCTGCGTCGGCGCCGTCGGCGAGACGGTCGGCCACGCGGCCGAATTCGCGGTAGGCCGTATCGAGGTCGCCGTCGATATAGTCGAGATACGCAATATAATAGCGTGCGGCGAGCTCGAAACGCGGGTTGGCGGCGAGGATCTTGAATATAGGGCGCGCCTCGCCTCCCAGACCGCATTTCACCATGGAGAGGGCCTTGCGGTATTCATAGAGCGGCAGCGATGCGGGGGCGATCAGCGAGTAGTCGATGTCTTCATAGGCTGAGCAGGCGGTGGGCCAGTCGTGGGCGAAGAAGAAATAGTCGGCGGCGGCGAGCCTTGCCTCTATGGCGAGGGGGCTTGCGGGATTGGCGTCGGCGAAGCGGCGGAGCATGGCCACGCATTCGGCGTCGCCGCGCTGATAGAGGGCCATGGCGAGCATGTAGGCACACCGGCGGGCGTCGTCGGCGGTAAGGGCGCCGGATGCCTGCTCGCCGGATATCACGGCCAGCTGGTCGATGACGCCGGCATAGTTGCCGGTGGCGAGCATCTCGGTGGCGCGCTCGTAGTAGCCTCTGGCGAGGGGGCTGAGTGCCTCCGGAGCCATGAGGGGCTGCGCGCAGACGGCGGAGGCGGCCACAGCCGCCGAGGCCAGCAGGCGCCGGTGTGTGCGCGGCCTCGGCCACGCTTTCTTATATGGAGGATTCGGTTTCATCTCTCTGCGGATTGATAATGAAGTGCAAAAGTAGCAAAAAATCACGAGCCGGCATCCACCCGCTCCAGTACAAGCTGAGGAGTTATGGATTTCAGGCATGCATAGTCGCCACGGCGGCAGGGACGGTTGCCATACACGGAGCAGGGGCGGCACGCCATGGCGAGCTGCACGGCGTCGGCGTCGCTCTGCCCCGCGCCCATGAATCCGGCGTAGGGATGGGTGGCTCCCCATACGCTCACCACCCTCACCCCGACGAGGGAGGCGAGGTGCATGTTGGCGGAATCCATCGACACCATGACGTCGCAATGGCTCATGAGGGCGATCTCGGAGGCGAGCGTCAGCCCCAGCGAAGGCACGACGGTGACGTTGCTGCGGGCTCCCGCCAGCAGCTTGAGCTTCTGCTGCTCCTTCTCGCCGCCGCCGAAGAGGAGCACCCGGTGGCCGCTACGGACAGCGAGGGCGTCGACCACCTTCTCCATCTGCTCCAGTGGCCAGCACTTGCCGGGATGGGCCGCGAAGGGTGCGAGCGCCACCCAGCGCTCACCCTCGGCGCGCGGTCGGAGGCCGCACTGCGGCAAGGGGAGGGGCCCTCCGGCCGCCAGGCCCTCGAAACGGGGAGTGAGACCGAGGCCTCCGGCCCGGAATACATCATAATATCTCTCTACGGCCGGCTTCAACGCCACCAGACGCTTGCTGCCGGCGCGCGTGAGCGCCCGCTTCTCGCGACGCCCCTTGTCGATGTGGCGCGTGGCCACTCCGTGGAGGCCCAGGAAGAGGCGCAGCAGACGGGTGCGTATCACGTCGTGGAGGTCGACAAGCAGCTCCGGGGCGTAACGCTCGCGCAGCTCGGCGGCGAGACGCCACATCCCCGCGATGCCGTGATATTTATCAAGGTCGACGCCTTCCACCACAAGATTGGCGGGGGGATTGATGAAGACGGTGGCGGGATGGGGCCTGGTGACGAAGACGAAGCGCACGTCGGGATGCTGGGCGCAGGCGTCGTAGATGGCGGGCACCGTCATCGCCACGTCGCCCAGCGCCGAGAAGCGCACTGCGAGCACCGTCCGCGCCGGCTTATTTTCCGGCAGCGCCGCCATAAAGCACGGGGTTGGTGGTGGGGTCGTTATACATCTTCATCTGCCGGTAGACCTTCATGTAGCGGCGCCCGGCGGCTATGTCGTCGAGCAGGGTGTCGATGGCCTGCGAGAGGTCGGCGCGCTGCTCGAGGAGCACGTCGAGCCTGGCGCGGCAGCGAGCGCGATGCTCCTCATCGGCGTCGGCGCGCGAGGCCTGCTCCTGCATGTGCCATATCTTGAGGGCCAGGATCGACAGGCGGTCGATGGCCCAGGCGGGCGACTCCGTGTTGATCACGGCCTCCGGGAGCACCTCCACTCCGGCGTATTTCTGAAGGAAATAGGAGTCGAGCTCCTCCACCATGTCGGTGCGGTCCTGGTTGGAGCGGTCGATGCGCCGCTTGAGGGCGAGCGCCTCGACGGGGTCGATGGCGGGGTCGCGGATTATGTCTTCGAGATGCCACTGCACGGCATCTATCCAGTTCTTGGCGTAAAGCACCTTCTCCACGTCTCCCTCATAGGGGTTGCGGATAGGAGTGTCGACGTTGTCGGTGGTGTGGTAATCGGCCACCGAGCGGTCAAACACCTGGTTGGCGAGTTGTGAGAATGTCATAAAAAAATTTGCCGTTGTGATTCAACGGCAAATTTAAAAAAAATAGTTGACAGTTCAAAGTTGATGGTTCACAGTCTTCACTCTTGACTCTTCACTCTTGACTCTTCACTCTTGACTCCTGACTCTTCGACGTCTTCTTCAGCAGATGCTTCACCGCTCCCTCGAGCTGGGCGTCAGTGCCGCGGAGCACGTCGGCCGGCGCATTGTAGATCAGCACGTCGGGATTGAGCTGCTTGTTCTCGAGGGCGTTGCCGTTGAGGTCGGAGCTGGTGACCTGCGGGATGCCGAAGATGATGTTGGGGTTGATCTGGTTTTCCCACCATACGGCGGTCATGGTGCCGGGCACGGGAGCGCCCACCACATCGCCGATGCCGAGGGTCTGGTAGGTGTAGGGAGTGCCGTGGGCGTCGCTGTAGTTGCTCTCGTTGACGAGCATCACGGAGGGCTTGCACCACTGTGAGAAGGGCTCGCTGCCGATGTAGCGGCCGCGCGGGGTGAACCTCACGTATTCCCGTCCGCTGAGCAGCAGGGCGATATCGTTGTGGAGCCAGCCGCCGCCGTTGTAGCGTGTGTCGACGATCACGGCGTCGCAGTTGCGGTATTTGCCGAGGATGCGGTCGTAGGCCACGTTGAAGCTCGGAGCGTCCATCCCCTGGATGTGCACGTAGCCCACCTTGCCGCCGGAGAGGCTGTCTACGACCTGCTCGTTGTGTTCCACCCAGCGCTGGTAGGCGAGCTCGCCGGCGTCGCCGCGCGAGATGGGACGCACCTTCACGTCGCGTGTCGTGCCATCGGCCTTCTTCACGCGCAGTGTGGTCTTCTTGCCGGCCTTGCCCTCGAGCATCGGGTTGAAGTCGGCGCCGGGGGCTATGGTGTCGCCGTCGATGGCGAGGATGATGTCGCCGGCCGTGATGCCGGCCTCCTTGGTGGCGAGCGGGCCGCGTGGTATCACCTCGGTGACCTTGAGGCCCTCGCCCGTGTAGCTGTCGTCGAAATAGGCGCCGAGGCTGGCTGTCGGCATCGAGACGCCGCCGTAGCCGGCGCGTCCGCCGGTGTGGGAGGCGTTGAGCTCGCCGAGGATCTCGCTGAGCAGGTTGGCGAAGTCGCGGTCGTTGTCGATATACGGGAGGAATCTGCGGTAGTGCTCGCCGTAGCCCTTCCAGTCAACTCCGTGGAGCTTCGGGTCGTAGAACTTGTCGTTGACCTGACGCAGCATGTGGTCGTAGATGTATTCCCTCTCGAGGCTGGGATGGCGGTCGTAGAGGGCCTCGAACTCGATATCCTCGGGCTTGCCGCTCTCGAGGTCGATCTTCTTCATGCCGCCGGTGTAGGTGAGCATGAAGATATTCTTCCCCTCCTTGTCGGTGAGGATGCCGCCCATAAGCCCGGGCACGAGCACGGAGGTCTCGTCGTCGCGCAGGTTGCGGCAGTAGAGGTTGTAGTCTCCTTCGGTGCTTCCGGCCACATAGTAGAGCTTGTCGCCGTCGGGCGAGAGCCAGTAGTCGCCGATTATGGCGGAGGTGTCGGTGAGGCGCTTGGTGCGGTAGCGGCGTCCGCCGAGGTCGAAGTCAATGGTCTTGGCGGCGTCCTTGGCCTCCTCCTTCCTGGCTTTCTTCTTCTTGTCGCCCTTCTTGTCGGCGTCCTTGTCTTTATCGGCGTCTTCCTCGGCCTTCTTGGCGAGGGCGGCCTCCTCGTCGGTGTAGTTGAGGCGGTCCCAGGCGCCGGGAGTGAGGGCCATGAGCATTATGTCGCTCTGGTTGCCCCAGCTGCCGTGGCTCTTCATGCCGTATTTGGCGGTGGAGAATGTCACGGCCTCGCCGCCGAGAGCCCATTTAGGGGTGTCGTTGCTGTAGCCGCTCTCGGTGAGGTCTACCACCTCCGTGCCGTCGGCCTTCACGAGGGCGATGTCCTTGTTGTTCCAGCCGCCCACGCCGATGTAGTCGACGAGGAGCCACTTGCTGTCGGGACTCCACTCGAAGGAGACGTCGCCGTCGGTGTAGGAATAGTTGTATTTGCCGTCGAGCGCCGTGGTCACCTGTTTGGACGCCAGGTCGATCACCTTGAGCTCGGTGCGGTTCTCAAGAAACGCCACCTTCTTGCCGTCGGGGCTGAAGAGGGGCTGCTGGGCGCTGGTGTCGCATTTGTAGAGGGGCTCCTCCACGATGTCGGAGGCGTAGGTGAATGTCTTGTCGCCGGGATTTTTGAGCTTGGCCGTGAAGAGCTGCCAGTAGCCGTCGCGGTCGCTGTCGTAGACTATGGAGCGGCCGTCGGGGCTGAAGTCGAGGCAGCGTTCCTGTGCCGGAGTGTCGGTGATGCGGCGTGTGGTCTTGTATTTGGTGGATGTGGCGTAGATGTCGCCCCTGATCACGAAGGCCACCTCGTCGCCCGAGGGGGCTACAGCGAAATTGGAGGCTCCGTTGCCGGTGTAGTATTTCACGTAGTCGGCATCGAAGTCGTCGGTGTGGATCGCCACATTGATCTTCTGCGGCTGCTGGCCCGGTCGCAGGGTGTAGAGCTCGCCGTCCCAGCTGAAGGCGAGGGTGCCGTCGGTGGAGGCGGAGAGGGAGCGCACGGGATGCTTGGTGAAGGCGGTGATCTGTTTGGGAGTGCCGCCGTTGAGCGAGGCGGCATACACGTTGAGCGTGCCGTCGGCCTCTGAGATGTAGTAGTATGAGCCGGGCGCCGGGCCCCACACGGGATCCATGTCGTGGCCGTTGAAGGTGGTGAGCTGCCTGAAGGCGCCGTCATCGTATAGCCACACGTCGTTGGTGCCCGAGGAGCGCTCATGCTTGCGGAAGTAGTCCTCGTAGCCCTTGCGGTCGGTGTAGAGTATATCGCCGTCCTTATTGACGGAGGCGCTGCGCATCGGCATTGAGAGGAACATCACGGGACGCTGCGACGGACGGTCGATGTTGACGGTGAATGTCTGCCCCAGGAATGGAGCCTGGGCCGAGCCGCGGGCCGGCATGTCGTTGGCGGAGAAGAGGAGCGTGCTGTCGTTGATGAAGGCGAGTGGCGTCTCTCCGCTGCTGGAGGTGGTGAGGCGGCGGGCGTTTCCGCCGCGGCTGTCGATGATGAAGATGTCTTCGGAGCCGAGGCGGTCGCTGGCGAAAGCTATGCGGGAGCCGTCGGGAGTCCATACGGGAGCCGAGTCATGGCCCTTGCTGCTGGTGAGCTGGCGGGCGTCGCCGCCGGCTGCCGGCACGGTGAAGATGTCGCCTTTGAAAGTGAAGGCCACAGTCTTGCCGTCGGGAGAGATCGCCGCGTCGCGCAGCCAGAGTGGCGCTTCGGC
>USHH01000104.1 GCA_900554345.1 uncultured Bacteroidales bacterium
CCGTTTTTATCCCGCCATTTCGTTGAATCTCAACCAAATCAATAAATGTTAAAATTACTTTCGTTTTGTTAAGGCAAGAACTTTCAGGCGCCGTTTTTTGTTTCATACTTTGATGCCGGAATGAGATTTTCAGGTGACAAGCTCGGGAAACGAGCTTCCAAGGGGCAAAAAAGAGGCCGATGCCCGGGAGCATCGGCCTCTTATGTGATAGGAAAGCCATGTCAATCGTCGATACGAAGGAAATTGCCGGCTCGGTCGAATTTCAACTCGAGGCCATCCGAGAGCTCGATATCATAGCTGTTGCGGTCGACATCGAGCGCTACAATCCTGCGGCCTTTGAAATTGGATTTTACATACTGGCGGATCGGCTTAAGGACAAGGCCGTCGGGCACCGTATTGACACCGGCCTCCACTTCCTTGAGATTTCCATCCTTATCGAACGACACTTCCGTGCCGTTCTGGAGCACAACGTCGTAGTCTTTCGAGGACACTTCCGTGCCGTTCTGGAGCACAACGTCGTAGTCTTTCGAGAATACATCTGAGTCAATCTTTATATGGTTGACAGCAATCTTCGGGAAATGCTTTGCAAGGAGTGTCCTTGCGGGCAGAGGAAGCACATTGACATCGGAAGTGACCTTGTCGCGGGCATAGATGGCGCCTACAGAAAAGACGAGGGCTACGAGGAGAGCAAAAATCTTTTTCATCTCAAAATCTCTTAAACTAAAAAAAACAGGGCGGGCATATCCCACCCGCATAGATAAACGCTACAGGGATGATTAAAGTTCGCGGGGAGGCTGGAAAGGGAATAAAAAGAAGCCGGGATGCCTGAGGCAACCGGCTTGATGCGTTGGTAAGAATTACGGCTTGTGCAGCCCGACAAAACAGGTCTGGCTCCGAAGAGTCAAAAGAATCTCATCTGTAATCTTTAAGAATCTCACGCAGTCTCTTACGGGTGAAGAAAATGCGGCTTTTCACAGTGCCCAGCGGCGTAGCGAGGCGTTCGGCAATCTCCTCGTACTTATAGCCGGCCACGTGCATGGTAAAAGGCTCGCGATATTCCTGTGGGAACTGAGCGATGATGGCAGAAATCTCATTGATGGAATAGGCTCCGTCGGGGGTTGCATAGCCTGAATCCTGCGGGATGTTCAGGTGATACAGGTCCTCGCTTGTGTCGATCACGGTGTTCTCACGCGCACTCTTCCGGTAGTTGTTGATGAAGATGTTTCGCATGATCGTCAGCATCCAACCCTTGAGGTTGGTGTTGTCGACGAACTTCTCTTCATTGTTGAGCGCCTTGAGTGTAGTGTCCTGCACCAGATCGTGAGCCTCCTCCTTATTCAACGTCAATTTGAGCGCGAAAGAAAGAAGATTGCCTTGCATCCCAAGCACAGAAGTCTTGAAAGAGGATTGGTTGCTCATACTGATTGGAGTAATTAGGAGATTTTGTTTAATAATTTTTTTAGTTATCGGTGCAAAGGTAATGTTTTATTTCGGTATTTAAAATCTTTTGGCAAGAAAATTTAAAAAAAATTCAACCGTTTCTCCAAAACAAACGAAAACGGGAAAATATGGCGTAAAAACGATGTAAAAGGCATCTTATCGGTCATCGGTCACGGACTGAATGCGCACAAGCTCAATCTTTGTGGCGGACATACGGAGGATCGAGAACTGGAGACGGCCGATGTCGAACGACTCGCCCCTTGCCGGAAGGCGGCCGAGATTGTCGAGGATGTAGCCGGCGATGGTGTGATAGTCTTCGCTCTCGGGTATGTCGAGAGATGAATTCTCGTTGACATATTCAATCTCGGCGCGACCGGCGAACTCAAACACTCCGGGGCTCACCTCACGGCCGAGCTGACGGTTGCGGTCATGCTCATCCTCAATCTCTCCGAAAATCTCCTCCACGAGGTCTTCGAGGGTGACAAGGCCGGAAGTGCCTCCAAACTCATCGACGACAATGGCTATAGAGCGCTTCTCGGCAAGCATTCGCCTCATCATCTTGTTGGCGAGCATGGTCTCGGGAGTGAAGATGACCTTACGGATATGTGAGGTCCAGTCGGTCGAGGCATTAAACATCTCGGCGATATGTATGTATCCGGCCACATCATCGATGTCCTCGTTGAAGACTATGATTTTCGAGAGGCCGGTGGAAATGAACAGCCTCACAAGGTCGTCGCGGGTTGTGCCGTGGAGTGGCACGGCCACAATCTCATTTCTCGGAATCATGCATTCCGAAATCTGGGTGTCCTTGAAATCGATGGCATTGCGGAAGATCTTGACTTCATTCTCCACCTCCTCCTTGTTTTCGGTTCCGGCAATCTGCTGCTCAAGATAGTCGTCGATCTGGTCGATGGTTATGAGGGCCGACTCCGGGGCGCTCCCGGATAGTCGGAAGATCTTCATGAGCCCTTTGGAAATCCACGAGACAAGCACCGAGACCGGATAGAGCGCAATGTATATAAGGAAAAGCGGAAGTGCGAAAGTGCGCATCATGGTGTTGGGGTTGATGCGGAAGACGCTTTTCGGGAGCATCTCCCCGAAAATCAGCACGACGCCGGTGGAGAGCACGGTGTTGCATACGAGCACGATAGGCTCGGAATGGATAAACCGCTCCAGCATGGGGTTGACCAGGAAGGAGAAAGTGATACCGTAGATGACGAGCACGACATTGTTTCCGACAAGAAGTGTGGAGATGAACATGTCTTCCGATCGGGAGAAGCCGTGGATTATTCGGTTGAGGAGGCCACCGCGTGCGGCCTCGATCTCCATTTTCACCTTGCTCGACTGAACGAAGGCAATCTCGGAGCCGGAGAAAAGCCCCGAGAAGATAAGAGCTATTACGGTGATTATGACAGCTGTTGCGATGGTCATCGGGGATAAGGGTTAAGAGTGAAGAGTGAAGAGTGAAGAGTGAAGAGTCAAGAGTCGTCAAGGGTTGGTCAGGGGGCGGCTCCGGGACGGAGCTTTGAGCGGTCGACCGGGAAAATGCCCTCGGGCTTGAGGATACGGTAGACGGAGAGGTTCTCGTTGGAGACAAACCCTGTGCCCTCAAGCACATGGGTGTCGGTCTCGATGTGGATGAATGTGTCGGAATAGATGCGTCCCTGACGTTGGTTCCAGAAAAGGCGCTGCGAGAGGAATAGGTCGCGCGGAGCCTTCGTAAGCTCCACGTTCCCCTCAAGCTTCCATAGGCGCTCAAGCCTGAAATATCGCGCCGAGTCGGCAGCCACCGTTGCGATGACATGGAAGGCGTGGTCGAACTTCTGGAGATAGAGGCCCTTGGGGAAATTCCAATAGGGAGTGTCGACCTCATCGTAGACATACCACACCGGAGAGACGATCTTATATTGGGTGATGCCGGAGTCGGAGATCAGCGTCGAGACGTTGTGGGTGGTCATGGTCGGCATCCTGTCGGGATGTATCGATTTCGATATGTCGATCTTCCGCTCGTCGCGACAGGAAGAGGCGGAGAGCAGGACGGCGACGGCGACCGCAGCGGCCGGAAGCAGACGAAGCTGAAGCATTACCTGATCTTACGCTGCCAGAACCACAGCTCGTTGAAATTGACGCCGAGCGTGATGTTGAAGTAATTCTCTGAGATGAGTGTATTGGGGTGAGCGGCACGGTGTTTCCACTCAAAGCCGAGGTTGATCATCGTCTTTCCCTCGGGCGTCGGGAAGCCGAAACCGGCGGTGAGGCCATAGTCGCGCACGCGGTTGCCGAGGATATTGAGGTAGTCGTTGCAGAAATAAGCGCCTGCGCGGTAGGTGATCCTCTGGAGATAGGAGCCGCGGAGACGGTGGACGTATTCAGCACCGGCGCCGACACGCACCCTGTCGTAGAACTTCATGCCCTGGAAGACCACGGCTTTGGGGTCGGATATGTCGTAGATGGCGGAATAGGGTGCCTTCGACCACTGCTGGAAGAAGACGTCGGCCTCCACCATGAAGCGCGACTGACGCTCATAGGTATAGCTCAGGCCTCCTGCGAGGCTCATAGGCTGATAATAGTTGCCGGCGAGGCGCAGCGTGCCGACAGTGTCGGGGCGGGCGTCGTTGGAGAGCTCCTGCACCGTACACCATGAATTACCGTGGAGCGACTTCTTCGGACTCCATGTGAGACCGAGGGTCAGCTTATGGAACCGACGGAAGCGGAAATCATACTGGGCGCCGAGGCTGATGTCCCAGTCGCGCACCTCCATCACATGCTCGAAGAGGGAACGGCCGGAATTGCCGGGCTGGGAATATATGTCGTTTCTGATATTGCCGAAATTATAACTCACATTCACACCGAGAGAGAGGCCCCCGTAAGAGCCGGCGAGGCCGAGATATGCCATATTGATGCCGCCGTCGCCCTGGTTGGTCATGGCACCGTGCTCGATCTTGCTTCCGAAAGCGTATCCGACGGAAGAATACGGAAGCATGCCGATGGAAGCGCCGATGTGTTTCCAGATAGGAAACTGCATCGTGATGTAGTCAAGGCCGCCGCCGACGGAGTTGTGGCGCTCATCGTCTTCCTTCTGGTTGAGGAAGCACAGGTCGGCCCCGATATCGAAGAGGAAGGTCAGGGAGTCGACAGCCGCGTATGAGGCGGGGTTGATGACGTTGATCTGTCGGCCGGAATTCATGGCGACTCCGACCGACCCCATCTGGCGCTGCATTGAAGAGGCACGGTCGCCGATGATGCCATATCCATACATGGAGTATGGAGTGGTGACGTTCTGGGCTGACGCCCATTGGAGAGAGGCAGCCGCGAGGAAAGCTGATATGACAAATTTATTCATGATTCGGAATAATTGAAGATTTCGAGAATCCCGGCGCTTACCATATCCGGGAAGACGCTGACCGGGAGGCCGGCATCGAGAAGCAAAGGATGAAGAAACGTGGCGTCTCCCCCACTGAGCACAATGTCGGAGACACCATAGATATCGCGGGCGAGCCGGAAAGAGCGCTCGATCTGCGCGATGACGCCGCCCACGACTCCACAACGGATCGCGGAATCGGTGTCACGGCCGAAACAAGGAAGCTGACCTTCGGCCTTCACAAGCGGAAGGCGCGAGGTGTGGTCGTGAAGAGAAGAGAAACGCAGAGAGAGGCCCGGGGCGATGTCGCCGCCTGCGAAAGCGCCGTCGGCAGTGACTATGTCGAGAGTGACGGCGGTGCCGGCATCGACCACCAGCAGCGCCTTTCCGGGGAAACGGGCCAGGCACGCGCATGCCGCGGCTATCCTGTCGAGGCCGAGCGACCGGGGAGTGGCGTAGTCGATACGCAGAGGGAACGGGGTGAGATGGGATATCTCAAGCATCCTCGCGGGAGAAAGGCGTCTCAACGCGGAAATCAGAGCCCCGGATGGGGCGGCGACGGAGCAGACGGCCACGCCGTAGGGAGCGACGCCGCCGGATAGACGCCGCAGCTCGGCGATGCCCGGCGAGGCGTCGGCAATACGGGCCACAGGGACGGAGCCGTGCCACGCCACGGCCTTGACCATGGTGTTGCCGCAGTCAACAGTGATGACACAACGGGTATCGCGCGGATCGGCAGACATTCTCAGGAACGGGAATTATTCTGTAGTTTCCTGGCACGCGCCACGATAAGCCATGAGGCCACGATCTGGAGAGCGGCGCCGACGAGGGTGAACAGCACTGTGGAACGCATGAGGGCGAGGATTCCGACGCCGGGCATGTCGTGGAGACGTGACTCGGAGAAAAACCAGCAGGCGGCCGCGATGATGAAAGCGAATCCCGCCCAGCATTCCATGCGCCTCATGCGCGTGACCTTAGGATGGTCGAGGGGGTCGCGCACGCCGATGACACGCGCGACAGTGAAGACGAGGGCCCCGGCGGCATAGACCCATTTGAAGACGGCAGCCGTGGCGAGATAATCGTGAGAGAAGAAAGGCACCACCAGGGAAGCGCATATCAGGAGAAGGCCGAAAGTGGCGGCATACTCCACATAGCGACGTCTGTCGGCGACCTCTGCGGGCTGCATGGGGCCTGAACCGGAATGATTTGACTTTGCCATTATGACATAGACAGATAAAAGAGCAAGCGCCACAGCGACGCCGGCATGGTCATTTAAGAATAAAGACGTCTTCGGTGGGGCGCTGCATGTGATACTGCTCGCGGGCTATATGCTCGAGGTCGACGCCACCGCGCTCTATGGCGAGACGACGCGACCGGAAATAGGCTGCGGAGTCGCGACACTCACGGATCTCGAGCTTCAGGGCATTGACCTGCCTCTCGTATTCCATATTGAGGGCCACGGATGTGTCATCGTTGAACAGAAGAAGCATCACGACAAGGGAGCCCACCGCTATGAGCGGGAGCTGACTGCGGCGGCGCAGCCATAAGGAGAACATCTTGAGGCGTTTCTTTTCCATAAGCAGACGCACAGGCCGGAAGACGGCCGTAACAAAATGCAAAATTAGTTATAATCCGCTGAAAAAAAGAAAGAGCGCAATGAAAAATGAGCGTGAGGGAGCGGAAAGACTGTTAAAAAATGTTGTCATAAGCCAAGAGAAGGAGTAAAATATCATAAAAATAGAAAACCTTTGAAAAAAAGTGGCAAAACGGATGATAAAAAACGACACGAGGTTGTTATAATAACATAAAAGGCCAAACCATAAGGGGAGGCAGACCACCAAACTATATCAACAATGGCAAACTCCATCACATTCAAGCAGAAACTGTTAGGGCTTCAGGGCAATCTCCTGAACTTCGCCTACCAGCTGACCACCAACCGCGAAGCAGCGGAAGACCTGGTGCAGGACACGACGCTCAAAGTGCTCGACAACGAGTCGAAATATGTAGACAACGTAAACTTCAAGGGATGGGTCTTCACCATCATGCGCAATATCTTCATCAACAACTACCGACGCCAGGTGAGGAGCGCGACAGTGGTGGACAAGACGGAAGACCTCTACCACCTGAACCTGTCGCAGGAGTCAGGGCTGACCACCCCTGAGGGAAGCTACGCCGCCAAAGAGATATCGCTCGCCATCAACGGCTTCAGCGACGACTACAAGGTGCCGTTCAGCATGTATATCGCCGGCTATAAATACAGCGAGATAGCCGAAAAGATGGGGTTGCCGCTCGGCACGGTGAAGAGCCGCATCTTCTTCGCCCGCAAGCGACTGCAGGCGATGCTGAAAGACTACCGCTGAGGGAGGAAAGATAATAACCCAAGCCATTGTTGCTTTCCCCCCGGACAACAGTCAGAGAAGACCACAACCCGAGATTTTTGACAATAAAGCAAAATATAGCTGAAATCAAGTGCAAATAAAAGCCGCTTCCTGCCGGAGGCGGCTTTACTTATTCCGGCTTCTCGCCGAGGAGGTCGGGACGCAGGCGACGTGTGCGCTCGAGGGCCTGCTCATATCGCCAGTCGGCGATTTTCGCCGCATGGCCGGAAAGAAGGATATCGGGCACGCGCCATCCCTTGTATTCGGCAGGACGTGTATAGACCGGAGGGGCCAGAAGACCATCCTGGAAAGAGTCGGAGAGGGCGCTCTGCTCGTCGCCGATAACGCCTGGAATCAGCCTGACGAC
>USHH01000105.1 GCA_900554345.1 uncultured Bacteroidales bacterium
GACACGTAGCGGTGGCTCGTGCCGTGGAAGCCGTAGCGGCGCACGCCGTATTTCTCGTATGCCTCCCAGGGTAGGGCATACATATAGGCTTTGGCGGGCATCGTCTGATGGAAGGCGGTGTCGAAGACACCCACCTGGGGAACGCCCGGCATCAGCTCCGTCACTGCCTCGATGCCCGTGATGTTGGCGGGATTGTGGAGAGGGGCCACGGTGTAGCATTCCTTCACCTTCTCGATCACCTCCGGAGTGATGAGCACCGACTTGGAGAACTTGTCCATGCCGTGCACCACGCGGTGGCCGACGGCCGAGATCTCGGAGAAGCTCTTGATCACACCCTCCTTCGGGTCGGCAAGGATGTCGAGCACGTTCTTTACGGCCTCCTTGTGGGTAGGCATCGGCGTCACGACGGTCTCCTTGGAGCCGTCCTTGCGCTTGAATTTCAGGAAGGAGTCGGGAAGACCGATTTTCTCCACGCCACCCTCGGCGAGCACTTCGCCGTCGGTGCTCTCGATGAGCTTGTATTTCACGCTGCTGCTGCCGCAGTTGAGCACTAATATCTTCATTCTGTCTGTTGTTGATGCTGTTGTTGTTAAATGAGAGGCCGGGCCGGTCAGAGGCCCTTGTCGCCGATGGCCTGGTTGCAGGTCACGATGATGGTGTTGACGATATCGTCTACCGTAGCTCCGCGCGAGAGGTCGTTGACCGGAGCGGCGAGACCCTGGAGGATCGGGCCTACGGCGCCGGCGCCGGCGAGACGCTGCACGAGCTTATAGGCGATGTTGCCCACCTCGAGCGAGGGGAATATGAGGGTGTTGGCGTGTCCGGCCACGGGGCTGTCGGGAGCTTTCAGCCTGCCTACGCTCTCCACGATGGCGGCGTCGCTCTGCATCTCGCCGTCGATCTTGAGCGAGGGATCCATCTCCTTGGCGAGCTCGGTGGCGTGGCGCACCTTGTCGACGCGCTCGTGGCTGGCGCTGCCTCTGGTGGAGAAGCTCAGCATGGCCACTACGGGGTCGAGGCCGGCGATGTCTTTGGTGGTCTTGGCCGTGGCGATGGCGATCTGGGCCAGCTCCTCGGCTGTGGGCTCAGGCACTACGGCGCAGTCGGCAAACACAAGCATGTGGTCTTCGCCGTAAGGCACGTTCTCCGGAAGCAGCATGATGAAGGCACCGCTCACCACCGAGATGCCGGGCTTCGTCTTCAGCACCTGGAAGGCGGCGCGGAGCACACTCGACGTGGGGCTCAGGGCGCCGGCCACCATGCAGTCGGCGTCGCCGGCCTTGATCATCAGGCAGCCCAGATAGAGGGGATTCTTCACTGTGTAGCGGGCATCCTCCAGGGTCACGCCTTTCTTCTTGCGCAGCTCCGCGAAGAGCTCGGCATATTTGTCGGTCACCGCTTTGTCGTCGCCGTCGAGGATGCGGGCTTTGCCGATATTCCTGAGGCCAAGCTCCTCGGCTTTGGCCATGATCTCTTCTTTGCGGCCGATGAATGTGATTTCGGCTACGCCCAGCTCCAGGATTCTCTCCGCAGCCTGAAGCGTGCGGGGCTCTGTCGACTCGGGAAGCACGAGGCGCTGGGGATGGGCCTGGGCTTTCGCGGTGAGTCTTTCAAACAATGTCATGATATTTGAGATTTAATTGGGAATACATATATGCTGACACCGGCGCCCGGAGGCGCCTAAGCTTGATGCAAAGTTATAAAAACATATTGTGAAAACCATATCCAAGCCGACTTTTTTCAAAAATTATAGTTAACTTTACGCGATTTTTCGCGCGGGATGCCGCTTGCAGGCCTCTCCGCGCCCTTATCATATATCGCCGCAGATGAGAATCATAAAACGATTATATATCTTTATCCTTAAGAGTTTCCTGCCCCTCTTCGCGATGACGTTCTTCATCGTGCTCTTCATCGTGATGATGCAGTTTCTCTGGAAATACATCGACGACCTGGTGGGAAAAGGGCTTGCTGTCAGCGTCATCGCGGAGTTCTTCTTCTACGCCGCCGTCAGCATGGTGCCCATGGCGCTCCCGCTCGCCATCCTGCTGGCCAGCCTCATGACCTTCGGCAATTTCGGCGAGAAGTTCGAGCTCACGGCCATGAAGGCTTCCGGCATCTCGCTTCTCAGGGCCATGAGCCCCCTCATAGCGCTCATGGCGCTGGTGGCCGTCGGCGCTTTCTTCTTCCAGAACAACGTGCTCCCCAAGGCCCAGGTGAAGATGTGGACCCTCTTCTTCTCCATGAAGCAGAAGAGTCCGGAGCTCGAGATTCCGGAGGGCGTCTTCTATACCCAGATCCCCGGCTACAACCTCTTCGTGAAGGAGAAAAACAAGGAGACCGGCATGCTTTACGACCCTATGATCTACGACGTGAACCACGGGGGAGACAACTCCACGATCATCCTCGCCGACTCCGCACGCCTCGCCTTCACTTCCGACATGCGCTATCTCTATCTCTATCTCTATAAGGGCGAGCAGTTTGAGAACCTCCGGGAGCAGAAAAGCCTCGACCGCAATGTGCCCTTCCGCCGCGAGGCCTTCCTTGACAAGGAGGTGCTCATCCCCTTCGACGCCAATTTCAACCGTCTCGACGAGGACAACATGCGGCGCCAGTATGTGGGCAAGGACATAGCGGAGCTGCGCCACACCATCGACTCCGTATCGGCGCGCGTCGACAGCCTCGGGCGGGGCTTCGAAGCCGACCTCCGCTCGTCGGCGCTCCCCCTCGTGGCTCCGCTGATGGCGACCCCGCAGGCCGGCTCCTCCTATGGATACCACGACGGCTCGCCCGATGCCGGCCGAGACGCCGGGAAAGGGAAGAAAGACTTAGGAAAGCGCCTCGCCGAGACGCGCCCGCTCGACCTCGACTCCCTCATCCGCTCCATGCAGCCCTCCCAGCAGGCCACGCTATTCGACAACGCACGCATGCGCAACAGCCAGAAGGCCGCCGATTTCGATTTCAAGTCGATGGTGATCGCCGACGACAAGAAGACCATACGCCGCCATGAGGTGGAGCTCCAGAAGAAATACACCCTCTCGCTCGCCTGCATCGTCTTCTTCTTCATCGGCGCCCCGCTCGGCGCCATCATCCGCAAGGGTGGCCTCGGCACTCCCCTCGTCATCTCGGTGCTCCTCTTCCTGTTCTATTACATCATCGACAACACCGGCCGCAAGCTCGCCCTCGAGGGGCGCTGGGAAGTGTGGGAAGGCATCTGGCTCTCCACTTTCGTGCTCGCGCCGCTCGGAATATACGTCACCTATAAGGCGATGAACGACTCGGCGGTGTTCGACCCCGACCGCCTGCGCCTCTTCTTCCGCAAGATCACTGGAGGCCGCGACGACCGCAAGGTCAACTACAAGGAGGTGATCATCAACGACATCTCGCTCCCCGAGGCCTTCTCGCGCCTCCGTGCCCTCTCCGAAATCTGCCTCGCTTTCCTGGAGCGATACCGCAGGCCGCTCGGTTATAAGGCGTATTTCACGCAAGGCTACGACACGCAGGCGGTGGCCCGCATCGCGATGACGCTCGACGACGATATCGACTACCTCACCGACTGCCGCGACCCGCTGGCCGTCAACAAGCTGATGGACTATCCGGTGATCCGACGCCTGTGGGTCTACCGCCCCGCCGCCAGGCGTTGGCTCGGATGGCTGATGATGGTGGTCTTCCCCGTCGGAATCCCGGTATATCTCTTCGGGCTCAAGGAGATGCGCACGCTTAAGGGCGACCTGCGCAAGACGGTGGCCATCAGCCACGCCATCGAGGAGGAACTCGACAAATACATAAGGCAGACATGACGAAGGCAAGAGTAAGGAAATACATAGGCTCGCTCTCGGAGCAGCAGCTCCGCGACATGATTCTGGAGACCTACGAGCAGTGGAAGCCGGCCCGCAAGTGGCTCGACTTCTACGTCGACCCCGACATCGACAAGCTCGACGAGGAATACCGCAAGAAGATCGATGCCTGCTTCTTCCGTCAGGGGGAGGCGCGGTCGCGGCACGACTGCAAAAAGGCGCTGGCCCTTGCGAAGGAGTTCGCCAGCCTGTGCCCGGAGCCCACGGCGGTTGCGGCCATCCTCCTCTATGCCCTGGAGCAGGGCATGAAAGCCATGGCAGAGCGCGAGGGGAGAAGGCGCCGCTGGAGACTGCGGCGCTCTGTCTCCTACACCGGATATGTGGGTCTGTTCTCGGCGCTGCTGAAGCATCTGGTAAGCAACGACACGCTCGACTATTTCCAGCCGCAGCTGCGCGGTCTGCTGCGTGCCGGCGACACCGTCTCCTCCACGCTCGGCGAAGCGATGTATGAAGCCTACGACAAAATGATTTAAAACGTTTTCCTACCGGCATACTAAAAGCAGCCACTCTCGCGAGCGGCTGCTTTTGTTAACAGGCATGCCTGTTAGTGTAAACTTAATGAACAAAAATCTATCTTCTTTCTTTTCATCAATAAAACAAGGGCGGTAAAGCATTTGTTTTGCATACCGTCCTCGTTTAACATTTATTAACGCCGAAGGCAATCAGTCGTTGTTGCGGAGCTTGTCGAGCTGACGGGTCTTGGCCTTGATCTCGGCCTCGAGGTTGTCGATGGCGCGCTGACGCTTCGTGGCCTCGAAATCCTCGATGGCCTCGCGGATCCTGGCCATGGACTCCTCGATTTTCGACTTGTCGCGCGGTGTGAGGTCGTTGATGCGTGTGAGCAGGTTCTGCGACATGCGGAGATGGTTCATCACGTCGCCGATGGTCGCTGTCTGGGGCATTCCCTTCTCGGAAACCCTCTTTTTCCATGCCATGATTGATGCATACTGCTTGTCGAGCGATTTGGCATAGAATGCCTCGCGCACTTTGTCGCTCTTGCCTTTAAGGAAGTCTTCGGCATAGAGTTTGATGGTGTCTTCTCTTTTCATTTTCGGGTTTTTAATTGAGTTTTTTTGATATATTTTTCAATTTTGCGCAAATGTAATAAATAATGTCGATACCCGCCAAATAATATGCCATATATTTTATCGGAAATCATCATTTTTCCATCATCCGCGACAGTTTATTTATCCATATGCGGAAAATCTACCTTTCCGGCCTACATATTATATTATACGCTCCATTATTTGTGAGGGAAACCATTTTTTTGTAATTTTGCATTATGACTGATCAACGACAACGCGAAAACCTTACCCTCCTCGGCAACAAGGAGGTGAAGTATCCCGACGACTACGCACCGCAGATGCTTGAGACTTTCCTCAACCGCCATCCGGGGCGCGAGTATGTGGTGACGCTCGACTGCCCGGAGTTCACCACCCTCTGCCCCATCACCGGGCAGCCCGATTTCGGCCACATACAGATAGCGTATATCCCGGCTGAAAGGATGGTGGAGAGCAAGAGCCTCAAGCTCTATCTCTTCAGCTTCCGCAACCACGGCGACTTCCATGAGGACTGCGTCAACATCATCCTCAACGACCTCTGGACTCTCATGGAGCCGAAATACATAGAGGTGAGGGGATATTTCATGCCGCGCGGCGGCATCTCCATCAATCCTTTTGCCAACCGCGGCGACGCCGACCACGAGGAGCTCTGCCGCCGGCGACGCCTCGACGCCTTCGACGTGATGCGCCGCCACCCCTGACCGTTATATGATAATAACCCCGCTTGTAGGGACATGCCTCCGGCATGTTTCCAACTGCTAACAATGACTATATGGAAAAAGACAGCATCATCGTGCTTTCCGGAGGCATGGACTCCGTGACGCTGCTCCATCAGGAGCGCGGCCGCATAGCCCTCGCCGTGACTTTCGACTACGGCAGCAACCACAACGCCCCCGCGACAGAGTGCGCGCGCCGCCAGTGCGCGCTGCTGGGCATCGAGCATATCGTGGTGCCCCTCATGTTCATGAAGCGCTATTTCCGCAGCTCGCTGCTCTCCGGGGCCGACGATATTCCGGAGGGTCACTATGCGGATGAGAACATGAAGTCGACGGTGGTGCCTTTCCGCAACGGCATCATGCTCTCGGTGGCCTGCGGCCTCGCCGAGTCGCGCGGGCTGCGCCACGTGATGATCGCCAACCACGGCGGCGACCACGCCATCTATCCCGACTGCCGGCGCCCCTTCATCGAGGCGATGGGCGAGGCCATGCGCCAGGGCACATACGACGGCGTCGACATCATAGCCCCCTTCACCGACATCACCAAGGCCCGTATCGCCGCCATCGGCCATCAGCTGGGCGTCGACTACGCGCTCACCTATTCCTGCTACAAGGGTGGCGAGCGCCACTGCGGCCGCTGCGGCACTTGTGTGGAGCGCCGGGAGGCCTTCGCCCTCGCCGGCATCCCCGACCCTACCGTCTACGAGCAATGAGCGTATCCTGCCTGTAGGGACATGCTTTCGGCATGTTTCCATCACGCTACCGGCTACTCTTGAATTATGAATCATGCATTATGAATTGAAACCGACGTGTATTATATAAAGAAAAGATTCGAGGTCAGCGCCGCCCACCGGCTGAGCCTGAGCTACGAGAGCAAATGCTCCCGTCTCCACGGCCATAACTGGATCATCATCGTGGAATGCCGCAGCGAGGAGCTCAACGCCGACGGCATGGTGGTCGACTTCACCCACGTGAAGGAGATCGTGATGGGGCGCCTCGACCACACCTGTCTCAACGACGAGCTCCCCTTCAACCCCACGGCCGAGAACATCGCCCGCTGGGTGGTAGACAATGTGCCCCACTGCTTCCGCTGCGAGGTGCACGAGAGTGAAGACAACATAGCGGCCTATCAGAAAGAATGAGAAAGATCAACGAGATATTCTACTCTCTCCAGGGCGAGGGTCACCACACCGGCTACCCCTCGGTGTTCATCCGCTTCTCCGGGTGCAATCTGGAGTGCTCCTTCTGCGACACACGCCACGCGGAGGGGATGATGATGCGCGACGACGAGATCACGCGGGCGGTGAACCTCTACACCGCCGACTGGATAGTGCTCACGGGCGGAGAGCCTGCGCTCCACATCGACGGCGACTTTATCCGGGTGCTCAAGCGGGCCACGGGCAAGAAGGTGGCCATCGAGACCAACGGCACGCTGCCGCTGCCTCCGGGCATCGACTGGGTATGCGTCTCGCCGAAAGGTGGTCTCGGAGGAGTGGAGCCCTACGACATCCGCGTCGAGAGAGCCGACGAGGTGAAGGTGGTGGACCTCGGCCAGCCGCTCGAGCCATATTTCTGCCTGCCCTGCGTCGGCGAGAAGACGTTGATGTATCTCCAGCCATGCTTCGTCGATGATCCGGAGGCCTTCGCCGCCAACCGTCTGCGCACCGTAGGGCGCGTGCTCGCCGACCCGCGCTGGACGCTCTCGGTGCAGCTCCACCGCTACCTCGGCATACCCTGAGCCAAGGAGTCTCAAGGGTGAAGAGTCAAGAGTGAAGAGTCAAGAGTGAAGAGTGAAGAGTGAAGAGTCAAGAGTGAAGAGTCAAGAGTCAAGAGTCAAGAGTCAAGAGTGAAGAGTCAAGAGTCAAGAGTGAAGAGT
>USHH01000106.1 GCA_900554345.1 uncultured Bacteroidales bacterium
CGAGGATCCAGCCTTCGTCTCCCCATGGTGGCCGGCGGCGGCTCCGCAGTGGCGGTGGCAAGACACCAGCCCATGAAGCTCGCCGCAATGGAGGGGCTCTACAACGGCCAGAAGGAGCAGGGCATCGTGGCGGTCGGCATCCCCAATCCCGACAAGCGCTGGGACAACGACGAGAATCCCTACCTCTTCGACATCGAGCTCCCCTACGGCCTCTCGCTGCTGGCACGCCATGACATCCACGCCTTCGTGCCTGGCATCGCCGACATCATAGAGGGTGTGGACATCGACAGCAACGGCGACACCATCAACACCGTGGGCTACGCCGAGCGCATACGCCTCGGCAAGCTCAGCCACGCCGCGCTGCGCGACTACGACAAGGCACGCGCCACCGGCGACGCCGCCGGCATGGCCGCCGCACAGACCGAGCTGGAGAAGAACTACCGCTACTTCGGCTACGGCTACTTCAACTCCGTCGACGAGGCGATACCCCCTGTGGGCGTCACCTTCTACAGCTTCCGCGTGATGGTGATACTCGGCAGCTATTTCCTCCTTTTCTATATCGTGGTGCTCTTCCTCGTCTACCGCACGAAGATTCTCGACAGGGCGCGCTGGATGCAGTGGATAGCCATCGTGTCGGTGCCGCTGATGTGGATATGCTCGGAGGCCGGATGGGTAGTGGCCGAAGTGGGACGCCAGCCCTGGACAGTGCAGGACCTCCTGCCGACACGCGCCGCCATCTCCGAGATCTCCTCGGCCTCGGTGATCACCACCTTCTGGCTCTTCGCCCTCATCTTCACCGTGCTTCTGGTGGCTGAGGTCAGCATCATGGTGAAGCAGATCAAAAAAGGAACCGACAGGAATTTAGAAACCGATAACGCACATTAAGTCATGACACTCGAATATCTTCAAAACTACTGGTGGCTCCTCATCTCCGTATTGGGAGGGCTCTTAGTGTTCCTGCTTTTTGTGCAGGGAGGGCAGACCATGATCCTCGGCGCCGCCAACAAGACGCGCCGCGACCTGATAGTCAACAGCATGGGGCGCAAATGGGAACTCACGTTCACCACCCTCGTTGTGTTTGGCGGAGCCTTCTTCGCCTCTTTCCCCCTCTTCTATTCCACGAGCTTCGGCGGAGCCTACTGGCTCTGGGTGCTGATCCTCTTCAGCTTCATACTCCAGGCCGTGAGCTATGAATACCGCAACAAGCACGGCAATGTCTACGGCACACGCACCTACGACATCTTCCTATGGATCAACGGATGCGTGGGCTGCGTGCTGCTCGGCGTGGCCGTGTCGATGTTCTTCTTCGGCGCCGAATTCAGCGTGTCGCGCGGCAGCCTGCTCGACAACGGCTCGCCCGTGATCTCCAAATGGGTCTCCACCCACGGCTTCGAGGCAATCTTCAACTGGAAAAACCTCATCCTCGGCGTGGCCGTGCTCTTCCTGGCCCGCACCCAGGCATGCCTCTACATGATGAACAACATCACCGACGACAAGGAGTTCTTCGCCGCGCTAAAGGCCAAAGCGCTCATCAACGGCGGCATCTTCGTGGTGTTCTTCCTGTGGTTTCTCGCCATGCTGCTGACCGCCACCGGCTACGACGTGACCACCAACGCCGACTTCACCGTCAACGCGACAGCCGCACCCTACAAATACCTCCACAACTACATCAGCATGTGGTGGGCCGGAGCGGCTCTGCTCCTCGGAGTCGTGCTCGTGCTCGCGGGACTGCTGCGCAGCGTCTTCGCCGGCCGTTACACCAAGGGAATCTGGCTCACCGGCACCGGCACATTCCTCGTCGTGGCATCGCTCTTCTGGGTGGCCGGATACGGCGACACCGCCTTCTACCCCTCGCTCCAGGACCCCGCCAGCTCGCTCACCATCCGCAACGCCTCCTCCTCGCAGTTCACCCTCGAGGTGATGAGCTGGGTGTCGATATGCGTACCTTTCGTGGTGGCCTACATAGCCTACGTATGGCACGCCATGGACCGCCGCAAGCTAACTCCCGAGGAGATCGAGACCACAACCCACAAATACTGACACCAACGGCGGGGAGCGCCTTGCTTCCCGCCGACACCTACTCGTATGCAACCGGATATACAACCTGCAAAAAAAGCTGCCAACATCTATTGGCAGCTTTTCTCCTCTTTTTTCAAGATCGGCGCATTCACCTTCGGAGGCGGCTGGGCCATGATATCAATCATCGAGCGCGAGATAGTAGACCGCCACCACTGGATCAGGCGCGACGACTTCCTCGACCTGCTGGCCATCGCCCAGTCGCTGCCGGGCATACTCGCCGTAAACATCTCCACAGCCGTCGGCGACAAGCTGAAAGGCACCAGCGGCAGCATCGTGGCCGCACTCGGCACCATGCTCCCCTCCTTCCTCATCATCCTCGCCATCGCCATATTCCTTACTCCCGACATCATCAAGAACAACCATGTGATCTCGTCAGTCTTCATGGGCATCCGCCCCGCCGTGGTGGCGCTCATCATCGCGCCGGTGATAACCTCTGCAAAGGCCGCGCGCCTCAACCGCTACACGATATGGATTCCCCTCGCGGTGGCCGCAATGATCTCGCTCGACCTCGGATTCATCTCCAACCCCATCCTCTACATCATACTCGGCGCCGCCGGCGGCTTCGCGTCCTGGTGGATACCGAAACACCGCCGCAAGGACACCGGCAACGACAATCATAAGCCATGAACATATATCTCCAACTCATCTGGGCCTATATCAAGATAGGCATCTTCGGCTTCGGCGGAGGCTACGCCATGCTCTCACTCGTGGAGAAAGCCGTGGTGGAACCCGGCTGGATCTCCGAGACGATGTTTACCGACATAGTGGCAATCTCGCAGATGACGCCCGGCCCCATAGGCATCAACTCCGCCACATACATAGGATATGTGGCGCCGGGACACGTCGACCCTGCCTTCAGCGCCTTCTACTGGGGCATCCTCGGCAGCTGCCTCTGCACACTGGCCGTGACGGTGCCCAGCTTCATCCTCGTGCTCAAGACATCGCACATCATCAGGCGCCACAACGAAAGCGGAGCCGTGAAGGCCGTCTTCGCAGGCCTTCGCCCTGTGGTGGTAGGACTGATAGCCTCGGCCGCCATCATGCTCATGAACGCCGCGAACTTCAATCCCCAGGGAAAGACGTGGCAGCTCGTCACCAACATCATCATCTGCGTCTCGGCCTTCTGCCTGGTGTTTTTCCCCATACCCTGGAAGGGGAAGAAAATCAAGCCCCACCCCATACTCGTGATAATACTCGCCGGCATAGCCGGATACCTCATATACGGGCTCTGAGCACTCCTCAGGCCACACAAAACCAAATGACAATGAACACAGACAGCAACGAGACTCCCCGCAGCCGATACGAGGAGTCGCTCCAATACCTCTACCGCCAGCTCCCCATGTTCTCGCGTGTGGGAGCCGCGGCCTACAAGCCCGGCCTCGACACCAGCCTTCGACTCGACAGCCACTTCGGCCATCCCCACAGGAAATTCAAATCGATCCACGTGGGAGGCACCAACGGCAAAGGCTCAACATCCCACTCTCTGGCAGCCATCCTCCAGCGCCACGGCTACAAGACAGGGCTCTACACCTCGCCCCACCTCATCGACTTCCGCGAGCGCATACGCGTCAACGGAGATATGATACCCGAGGAGGAGGTGACGCGCTTCGTGGAGCAATGGCGCGCATGCGGCTACGACGGCCATCCTTCGTTTTTCGAGCTCACCATGATCATGGCCTTCGACTGGTTTGCCCGCTGCGGCGTGGACTACGCCGTGATCGAGGTGGGAATGGGCGGAAGGCTCGACTCCACCAACATCATCACCCCGGAGACATGCGTGATCACCAACATCTCCCCCGACCACATGCAGTTCTTAGGCGACACGCTGCCCAGGATCGCAGCCGAGAAGGCGGGAATCATCAAGCCGGGCATCCCGGTGGTGATCGGCGAAGCCGAGGGTGAGGTCCGTGAGGTGTTCGAGCGCAAGGCGGCCGAGACCGGCGCCCGCGCCACCTTCGCCCAGGACAAGCCGCTACTCGCCTCGGCTGTGGAAGACGACGCATGCGCCGGATGGACATGCACTACGACAACCGGGTTACGCTTCGACGTGCCCCTGGCCGGCGACTACCAGACGAAGAACATCAACACCGTGCTCCACGCCGTCGAGGCCATGAGAGGCGCCGGCATCGCAATCGATGACGCCGACATCACCGAGGGACTCAGCCACGTCACGGAGCTCACCGGCCTGCACGGACGCTGGGAAGTGATGGAGCGGAATCCTCTCGTGATCGCCGACACCGGCCACAACGAGGCCGGAATACGCTACAACATGGAGCAGCTCGCCCGAGTGCTCGCCCGGCGCAGGGAGAAAGACCCCGGAACCGCCCTGCGTATGGTAATCGGCTTCGTGGCCGACAAAGACATAGAACACATCATCGGGCTCTTCCCGGAAGACGCCACCTACTACCTCACCAACGCGTCGATACCGAGGGCGCTACCCGTCGACCGGCTCCTTCCATATTTCAGCAACCGCGGCCTGAAAGCCACTGCCTATCCCGATGTGGCCACCGCCTTCAAGGCAGCCCACGCCGACGCCTCCCCCAACGACATCGTCTACGTGGGCGGCTCCACATTCATAGTGGCCGACTATCTCGCCTCGAGGCGCAAAGAATAATACAACCGACACGACCATGGCATGATAAAGATATCATACATACTTATATCGGCAGCCACCATAGGCGCGGCTGCCGCCCCGCCCCCCGAAATTCCCCGGGTGTTGACCCAATGGACCGGCCAGCACGCCGACTCCGCCCGATGGGAACTCGCGGATGTGGCTAAAACGCGCGGAAGCGGCCTTCCGGCATATCAGGTGTGGCAGCGCGCCGGTAGCGACGGTTTCGCGGTAGTCTCAGCCGATACCCCGCAGCCTTTCCTTCTGGCCATCGCCGAGCGTGGCGACTACAGCGCCTTGCCCCCTGCCGCCAGGGCACTCCTCGAAAGCTACGCCGACGCGCCAAACCACACCCGTGCGGAAAACGCCGGGACAGGATGGCCCGCTATAGAGCCGATGCTATACACCCGCTGGGGACAGGACACACCCTACAACCTGCTCTGCCCCCGGGTGGACAGCATCCCGACATACACCGGATGTGTGGCCACTGCCATGGCGCAGATCATGAACAGATACCGCCACCCTGCTGAACACGGCTCCGGGAACCACCCCCACCCATGGGGGCCCTGGTAGTCGCCTACCGATGGGGCTCGACACCGGTCGCCACCGACTTCGACACCATACCCCTCGACTGGGACGTGATGCAGAACGTATATGCCGGAGCGTTCAGCACCGGAGACTCCGAGGCAGACCATGCCGTGGCCCGCCTGATGTATGCCTGCGCCGCGAGCGTCGACATGCGATTCGGCACCACCGTCAGCGCCACCTACGGCGAACGCACGGCAGTGGCCCTGCAACAATTCTTCGGATACGGAGACGGCTGCCGCGCCAGAAGACGCGACTACCACAACACCCATGAGTGGGAGGCCATGATATACGATGAGATATCCTCCGGACGTCCTGTGCTCTATTGCGGCACATCGGGCCAGGAGGCACATGCTTTCGTCTGCGACGGATACAGAGAGGGCCTCTTCCACATCAACTGGGGATGGGACGGCTCGGCCGACGGATACTACAACCTCTCACGCCTCGCTCCGCAACACGACGACGGCTCCGGCGACCAGGATTTCCGCTCCAACCAGATAGCCGTCACCGGCATTTCCCCCCTCTCCCCCGCTGTCGCGCCGATGCCCGAGATCCTCTGCACCGGAGACTTCACTACCCCCGGCACTTCGCCATGGGCCGTCGGCAGGACCGTCGACATCGCCATATCACGCACCGGGCTTGCCAATTACTCGTTTGCCCCGCATACGTTCACGCCAGGACTGAAGGTCTTCGGCAACGGGCTGATAAAGTATTATCAGGCGTCGTCGGAGACCACCCTCTCAGGGATGACCGACGCGGCGATTCCTTCGGGCATAAACTCTTATGAGGTAGGCATACCGGTAAACTCCCTCCCCGAAGGCACCTACCGGGGAGTGCCGGCCGTAATCATCGACGGAGCATGGCATGATGTGGCAGTCGGCGCCGGTCGCCAGTCGGATATTCTGATTACAATAGATGCCGACGGCAATATCGACGCCTCGCAGGGCGACTGCCGGGGCCCGTCGCCACTCAGCGCCTACAACACCATGTTTGCCGAACAGGACTCGAGGGGCGGAGTATCAACGACAGTCACCGCCTCCGGCGCCCGCTACAACGGCACGGTCTCCGTCATCGACCTGACGGGAGAGGGGCCGGCAGTGAAATCCACCGCCGAAGTGGCGCTTGCCGAAGGCGAGAGCAGAGAGATATTCATACCCTTCGAGCATGTGGAGTCTCCGGGACAGCTGGTGATATGTCTGGCCGACAAGGCCGGACGACATATCACGCCGGCCTCGACCATATACGTCTATGAGCCCGCACAGCCGTCGCGCGTCATCTTATCCGACTATCATATCGAGACCTCTCCCGGCTGCGACGGCGTAATCACAGCCACAGTATGGCCGGAGACAGCGGCCGACAAGACGCTGACATGGAGCAGCAGCGATCCCAACGTGGCCACAGTCGACGGCGGCCGCTTCACGGCCCACACCAACGGACAGACGACACTCACTGCCACTACCGTAAACGGTGTCACCGCCACAGCCGACATCTTCGTGCGCCCGCTTCCCGCAAGCGTCACACTCACTCCCGATCCTGTCGATGTGCCGCTTGGCTACACGGCTACCCTTCAGGCAGCCATCGAACCGGCCGACGCCATCGGGCGCGAGCTCATCTGGTCGTCGTCAGACCCGGCCGTCATCGAAGTCGACGACACTGGAATCCTGACAGCCCGCAGTCAGGGTGAATGCGTCATCACCGCCACAACCGCCAACGGTACCGAAGGACATGCCGTAGCCCGCGGCGTTAAAGTGCAGGTTGAGAGCATCTCGCTCACCCCGACTGAGATAGAGGCCGTAGAAGGCACGGAAGTGAGCGTCGACGTCATGGTGAGTCCGGAATACGCCACCGACAAGAGCCTTATATGGGCCTCCAACCACACGTCGATAGCCCGCGCCGACAACGGCATCGTGAGCGTGACGGGCGAAGGAGAGGCCGAGATCACGGTGACGGCCGCCGACGGCGGAGGTGCCAGCGCCACCATCCTCGTGACAGGACTCTCCGGAGTCGCCGAAACAAGGAGTGCGACTTGCTGGGACGTCACAGACCTCAGCGGCACGACCGTCGTGAAGGATGCGGACGCAGACACGCTGCGTGCCCTCCCGAAGGGTGTCTATATACTCCGCAGCGGCAACGAAGTGAGTAAATACGTAAGATAACCTCCCGCCACAGTCTGCCAAGCGAAACGCCGCCCCCGCTCCGGGAGCCCGGGGCGGCATGTGGATGTTTTC
>USHH01000107.1 GCA_900554345.1 uncultured Bacteroidales bacterium
CACTCGTTGAACGACTGGGCGGAGGCTCCGCTGATGGCCAGGGCCGTGAAGAGCGGAATGAGAAATCTTTTCATCTGTCAGATTGAGATTGGGTTTTTTATAGTATTGTATGCAAATATACGGTTAATTTCCGGAATAATTGCAAAAAAAGGCCCGGAAAAGGAAGTTCCGGGTCTTTTTTAATGATTTTTAGTACCTTCGGCGTAAGAGTTAAGGGTCAATATACCCATGTCGGGCGAACCAAAGGAAGCGTCTCCGGCCCGCTGGCAGGAGACGCTCTTGTGAGATTAAGACTTCGGAGAGAAGTGGTTGGGCACGATACATGGAATAGAGATGATTTGGTCAGAGCATTATGCGGAGGGTCTTCATGCCATTCTGCGACCTGGAGACGGCAATGTAGACGCCGTGAGGCAGACCTTCCGTGTCTATCTCCGCAGACTCTGTCGCATTGTCGGTGACCACGCGGCGGCCATTAATGTCATAGAGAGTCAGGCTGACTTCTCCGGCGCCGATGGCTTTGACGATGCTGTTGGCAAATGACAGGCTTCCGGCCTCAGCAGCGATGCGTCCGACAGAGAGAGTCGTAGTGTCGATGTCCTCGCCACGGTATATGATTTCCCCCCTGTCATTATACACCCGGTTGAGGTTGTAATCGAAATATCTCGTGGCCGTCCTCAGGTCTAAGGTAATGAACGGCAGGCATCCGTGAGTGACGCTGCCTATTCCTTCTACCATCACATAGTCTATGTCTTCCTCAAAATCCGGGAAACGGTTCGGATCGACGGTTATCCTTCCGGTCTGCATGAGCGCATCCTCGCCGTCAACCTCGACGGTTTGCGCAGACTTGATATTCATCCCGGCTCCTGACATGAAACCATGCCACCAGAAGGGGCTGTATTCCCAGTAATGCATGCTGAAAACTCGATTGTCGTTTTGCGGTTCCGAAAAACATTCGTTGTGGCCTGGCATGGGCTACTCCTCGATGATATACTCACCGACGTAGCAGTTGTCTTTGGCGGTGGTGACCATGATGACATAGTAGCCGGGGCGGCAGCCGATGATCATGTCGAAGGGGCAGGGAAATGCAGTGTTGTGACTTGGACAGGCGATTGTTGTCCAGGTTGCGACATTTCATACAGAGACAGGGAAGGAGAATAGTGTTGAATGTCAGATTAATTTCAGTCATGAGGAGAGCATTATTGTTTGTTTCGTTGGCAAAGGTAATCATTACATTTGATATTGCAAAATGTTTTCTTACAAAAGCAAATGTTTTTATGATGTAATCTTTAAATACGTATTTATGTGTTATCTGTCAGCCTAAAGCACGATTTGATAAATGAGTGTTTCTCATTCCATAGATGTGGCACTGGACGGAGGCATCATGTACTTCCACATCAACGTGTGACATAAGCGTGTGAGGCCCTAACCTCGCCTTCATGTAAAGGAAGCGCACGGCCGGAGGGGTCGTGCGCTTTCGTATTATTACTATGGAGGATCAGCGGCGGAGGGGACGGGATAGGCGGCGGGAGACTTTGCGGGGGAGGGAGAAGCCGGAGCCTGCGTCGCCCATTATGTCGGCGATGGAGAGGATGCCGCCGGTGAAGGCGGTGACCGCTACCTGCGACTCGAGGTCGTCGTAGTCATCGTTCTCGGAACCGATCTGGAAATTGAAGAGGATGTTCTTGCCAGCCCAATCAGCGCCTATGAGATGCGGTGCCAGACCATCGTATTCCACCAGGATCGCCGCCTTGTCTTTGGAATACATGGCGTCGCAATAGTCTGCTTCAGTGTCGCTGCCTAAAAGGGTGAAGCCGGAGCCGGCGGCCTGACGGCAGAGGTTGTCGTAGTCGGAACGGGAGCCGTTGTAGTAGAGGAAGGCGCCGGTGCCGAGTCGCGAGCTCTCCGTGCATAGCGAGGCCACGGGGACAGTGCCCGACAGCAGCGGGGAGAAATCGGGCACGGGATAGGCGGGAGTATAGTCGACCGCCGTCTCGAGTGTCATCAGATGGAGCATCGGCACATTGTGGACCTGGATAAGGGCGTCGGGATGATACTGGCCGGTGGCGGTGTTGGCATACTCTCCCCTACCCTTCAGCTGGAAGTAGAAGGTGTCGTTGTTGCGGCGGATCATGACCGTATCGTTGACACATCTCACGACCTTCGTCCTGTCGGTGGCGTAGAGAGTGGCATTGTAATATTCCGAGACAGCGGGAGAATAGTCGTTGACGAACAGCCAGAACGTGCGGTCAGGATCCTCGTCGGAGAAGGATGAGGAAGCCACGAGAGTACTGTTTTCCACCACCACTCCCCCGAACTGGCTCGGAAGCGGACTGATTACCTCAAGATACCTCGTGTCCTCGCCGGGATAGTCGACCGTGATGTCTGGCGTGCCGGGAGGCACCACCGAGCCATCAAGAGTGATTGTCAGGTATACGTCCTCGTCGCCGGGGATATCAAACGTCTCGTCCTTGGTCTTGCCGTCGCCGGTGATGATGCTGACAGTCCCCTCTCCGGCGTAGTTCCACGGGAGGTATGTCACAAAGCGCCCCTCGGCATTGCTGGAGAGCATCGGCGACTGGAAAGAGCCGGCAGTGAGGGTGTAGTTGACAGGTACGGGCTCTCCGTCGACATCCACAACCCGGCCATAGAGCCTGTAGTGCTTCGGCAGCTCGAAGTAGACATGGTATTCCATACCTGGAGCAACGTTCACATCCTGCGACTGGACGGGAGTGTAGCTGCCGTATGCCTCTGAAGGGATGGTCACAGGGAAAATGACATTGCTTGCCACCTGCAGGCGGCATTCTCCGGCAGCATTGGTATGGACACGGTGCCAGCCGTCTACAAGCACCTCGATATTCTCGAGAGGCGTCCTGTCAGTGTTGGTGACGTGACACACGAGCCACGAGGGTGGAGTGGCGTCGTCAAGGTTGATCCAAGAGAAGTGTGAGGCCTGCCCGGTATAGGAGCCGTCGGCTCCACGGGTCGCGGAGAGCTCACGCTGCCAGAGGCCGGTGCGCTCGTCGTAGCTCCAGAGGGGAATCTCGGCAGGGGCCGATGAGGCAAGGCTTTCGGGCACCCGGAACGAGACATCGGCCGAGGCGCCGGAAGCGAGCTGGAGACGCGAGCCGTCGGCAGCGGTCATCGCGACGTCGGCCATGCCGTAGGATATCAGCTGGAGGGGCGAGCCGTCGGTGTCGACGCCGGCGAGGTCGCCGCCGGGCATCATCTCGCCGAAGGAGGGATTGTCGGGAGAGAGATGCATCACAGCCACGTTGACAGTGCCGGAATAAGCCTCTCCGGACTCCGCGCGCACGAAGCCGCCAGCAGGAAGGTCGACGGAGAATCCGCCGGCGGTAATCCTTTCGGGAGAGGAGGCGGAAAACGAGGAGAC
Organism: uncultured Bacteroidales bacterium; assembly: GCA_900554345.1. Lineage (GTDB taxonomy): Bacteria > Bacteroidota > Bacteroidia > Bacteroidales > Muribaculaceae > Lepagella. Next base: position 3,392 of record USHH01000107.1, read on the forward strand.
GGCCACATTCGGTCCGGCCACGGCGGCCTGGAGCACGACGCGCATCAGCTGATCGGCATCACGTCCGGCGGTGAGGGCGACAGTGCGCTGAAGAGTGAAATAGCCCCCTTTCGAGAAGGAGAAGAGGGTGCGCTCATCGACGCGCTCGGCGCTGCGGAGCTCGAAATAGCCGGCGGCGGCCGATACGGAGCCGGAGGAGACCTCGACACCGTCGAGCGGACGGCCGTCGGGCGAAAGCACGAAGCCCGCGGCGAAGAAGTCGATCATCTCGCCGTTGACCTCCGGGCCATCGGGATTGTCACCCGGCAGATAGACGTCGTTGGCGCCGCAGCCGGCGAGAGTGAGGAGGGCGGTGCAGGCAACGGAGGCCGCGGTGCCCTTGAAAATACTGGATATCATAGCAGTGTAATGGTCTTAGAAACGGATTGAGAGATATGCCCTGATGCCGGAGAGCTTCGTGGTGACCTTGTCGGAGCCGGAGAAGCCCGACCAGTTCTCGTCGATATCGTCGGGATTGAAATATGTCTTCGCCTTGCAGCGGCCGAATCGCGACTCGATGCCGAGGCCGATGAAGCTGTAGCTGACGCTGACGCCGCCAACAAACATGTTGGCGAATCCGGGCTGCACCTCACCGTCGTTGCTGAGCACCTGAAGACATGGATTATAGCGGAAATAGGCCGAGGCCTGGAAGCGGCGAAAGAGGTTGACGGTGGCCGAGAGACCGGCCTGAAGGCCCAGGTCTACCTGATGGATGGAATAATCATAAAGGTCGAAACCGGATGGCGAGGAATAGGAGGGAGTGTACTGGTTGACCTTATAATTGGCGTAGGAGATATCGGTCCATACGGCGTCGATGCCGAAGCGGAGCATGCCGGCGATGGGCTTGTGGAGATAATAGGTGTTGCCCTTGGTGAAGGCCACGCCGATATCACTGTGGATTTTCGGCATCTCGCCCTGCGACATCTTGGAATAGACGAAGGCGATGTTTGTGAAGCGTCCGCGCGGCTCGCCGCATTCCTCGCGGCAGAACGCGGAGGCGGGAAAGGCGGAGCAAAGCGCCGTGAGGGCTACAAGAAGACAGGGAAAGAACTTCTTCATATAGGAGATGATGTTTAGGTTTGCCTTAAATATAAATCCGGAATGCGGCTCCGGCCGCATTCCGGATTTATCTGTATGATTGTGGGATCACTGCTTTGGTTTCGACTCGCAGTAGACGCAGCGGTATTCGCCGGGAGCGGAGGAGTCGGGACGGAACATCGAGGGGATGTTCTCGGTGTTGGAGATGCATCGGCGGCATACATAGCGTCCCTTCACGACGCCCTCGGGGAGCGGGCTCGCCGTCCTGGAGGGATCCTTGGCCCACTCGAGGAGTTTGAGCATGAGGGCCATGCGCACGAACTTGCCGTTTTCCACCTGACGGAAATAGGCGGCTCGGGGATCGGCGTCGACCTCGACGGTGATCTCGTTGACTCTCGGGAGGGGATGGAGGATACGCATCTCGGGCTTGGCATTGCGGAGCTTCCCGGGATCGAGGATGAAGCTGTCCTTGAGGCGGTCGAACTCGTCATCATCGAGGAAGCGCTCCTCCTGCACCCTTGTCATATAGAGCACATCAAGCTCCGGCATCACCTCCTCCATTGAGTCGACCTCCACGTAAGGCACGCCGTTGAGCTCGCAGACCTCATGCTTCATGTAGTCGGGAAGACGGAGCTGCTCGGGAGCGATGAGCACCACCTTGACGCCCTCGTAACGGGAAAGGGCCTTGATGAGCGAATGCACGGTACGGCCGAACCGGAGGTCGCCGCAGAAGCCGATGGTGATGTTGTCGAAGCGACCTATCTCGCGCTTGATGGTGAGCAGGTCGGTGAGAGTCTGCGTGGGGTGGCTGTGGCTGCCGTCGCCGGCGTTGATCACAGGCACGCGCGAATACATGGCGGCCTGGAGCGCGGCACCCTCATGGGGATGGCGCATGGCGATGATGTCGGCGAAACAGCTGATCACCCTCACGGTGTCGGCGATGGTCTCCCCCTTGCTGACGGAGGAGTTGCGCGCGTCGGAGAAACCGAGCACATTGCCGCCGAGCTCCATCATCGCGGAGGTGAAGCTGAGGCGCGTGCGGGTGCTGGGCTCATAGAAGAGGGTGGCGAGCTTGCGGTGGGCGCAGGCGTCCCAGTATTTCTCGCGGTGGGCGATGATGTCGAGGGCAAGGTCGATGATCTCGCCCAGTTCCTCTTTGGAGAGGTCGGTAGGATCGATAAGATGTCTCATTGATATTTACGAAAAGAAACGGTTGGTCAGTTTTTAATCCAGGACTCGTCGGAAGGATTGGCCATGAAGCGGCGGAGACGGGGCTCGTCGTCGGCGGAGATGTAGCCCTGCTCGGCGGCTACGGAGACGAGGGTGTCGAAATTGGAGAGCGACGTGTTCTCCACGTTTGCGGCCTTGAGGCGGTCGATCCCCTTCTGCATGCCGTAGGTGAAGATGCTGACCACGCCGAGCACGTCGGCGCCGGCCTCGCGGAGTGCCTCCACCACGTCGATGCAGCTGCCGCCGGTGGAGATGAGGTCTTCGATCACCACCACCTTCTGGCCGGGCTCGAGACGACCCTCGATGCGGTTGTTGCGGCCGTGGTCCTTGGCGCTGCCGCGCACGTAGCCCATGGGCATGCCGAGGATGTGGGCGGCGATGGCGGCGTGGGCGATACCGGCGGTGCTGGTGCCCATGAGCACCTCGGCTTCAGGATATTTCTCCCTGACAGTGTCGGCGATGGCCTGCTCCACCACATTGCGCACCTCGGGCGCGGTGAGGATGAGGCGGTTGTCGCAATAGATGGGGCTCTTGATGCCGCTGGCCCATGTGAAGGGCTTGTCGGGGCTGAGGAACACTGCCTTGATCTTGAGGAGGAGGGAGGCTATTTCAGATGCTTTCGACTGCATGGTGATTCTTGAGATGTAAAGAGGGTTAAGGATTATTTGTTGAGGAAGTCGGCGACGCAGCGGCGGTAGGCGGCCACGGGGTCGGCGGCGGCAGTGATGGGACGGCCCACTACGATATAGTCGCTGCCGATGCGGCGGGCCTCTGCGGGGTCGGTGACGCGGCGCTGGTCGTCGGCGGCGGCGTCGGCGAAGCGGATGCCGGGAGTGACGGTCATGAAGTCGTTGCCGCAGGCCTCCTTCACAATCGAGGCCTCAAGCGGAGAGCAGACCACGCCATCGAGACCTGCTTCCCTGGCGTTGGAGGCATAACGGGCGATGACCTCCGCGATGGGACGGTCGATGAGGAGCTGGTCGGTCATGGCCTCCTGGGATGTGGAGGTGAGCTGGGTCACGGCGATGAGCAGGGGCCTTGTGCCGTCGGGGCGAGTGAGGCCCTCGCGGGCGGCGCGCATCATCTCGATGGTGCCGGCGGCATGCACGTTGACCATGTCGACATCGAGAGCGGAGAGCACCTTCATGGCTTTCTTCACGGTGTTGGGGATGTCGTGAAGCTTGAGGTCGAGGAAGATGCGGTGGCCGCGTTTCTTGATTTCCCTCACGATATCGTTGCCTTCGGCATAGTAGAGCTCCATGCCTATCTTGAGAAAGGGCTTCTCTTCCTTGAAGAGGTCGAGGAAGCGGAGTGTGTCGGCCTTTGACGAGAAGTCGCAGGCTATGATGACGTCTTTGGCGTTTGCCATATATTTGTTTGTTTTATGAGTTATCTGTTTATGGTTATTGCTACCGTGAGTACATTGAAACATGCCGGAGGCATGTCCCTACATTCAGGTGCAGGCATTAGCCGACATCATTCGACGATGCCGATGATGTCGGAGAGGCGGTCGATGTGGAGCTCGCGCATCTTCGCCGGGAGCTCCTCGATGATGTCGCGGCAGATGTAGGGGTCGCGGAGGTTGGCGGCGCCGATCTCCACGGCCGAAGCACCGGCCATCATCATCTCGATCACTGCGGCGGCCGAGTCGA
>USHH01000108.1 GCA_900554345.1 uncultured Bacteroidales bacterium
CGTCAGGTTGCCCTCGGAGGAGCCGAGGGTCGGGTCGCAAGCCCCCTTCACAATGAGATTGCCGCGAAGCACCCCGTCCTCCACCGGGCCGTCGGCGAAGACCTCTGTGGCATAGCGGAAATCCTTCCCCACATTGGAAAGGAGGGTGGCGGTGGTGACCGATTTGAGGATAGAGGCGGGGATGAGGGGAAGCGAGGCATTGTGGGAGTCGATGATGCGGCCGTCGCGGAGGTCGGCCACCACGACGGCCACCGAGCCAGGCTTCACGGCCCCGGAGGCGAGAAAACGGTCGAGGGCGCCGGTGGCTGCGGCGAGCAGGGCCACGGGCATCAGGAGCGACAGCGCGAGAATGCGGAGCGCGACGCCGCGAAAAGCGACCGAAAATCGGGAATATAGTGTCGGTATGCGCATGAGTCTACGATTGAAGATGCAAAGTTAGAAAGTTTTTCCCAATCAGCGGCTATTTTTTTGCGACTTGCGAAAATCATTATTAATTTTGCCGTGTAAACATCAAAAAAGAAAGGAACCGAAAGAAATGTCACTCAACGACACGGAGCGCCCTCCGGAGGCGGACTACTATCCGCGGCGCCCCTACACCTTCGACAGGGTGGTGAGCATCCTCTTCACTGTCTGCGGGCTTGTGGCGGTGCTCTATCTTCTCAACCTACTGCGGGGAGTGCTTCTCCCCTTCCTTGTGGCGTGCCTGATAGCCTACATGCTGGAGCCGATGGTGAAATGGAACCAGCGGCTCACGCGCTGCAGGACGCGGTTCATCCCGGTGGTGATGACGCTTGTGGAGGTGACGGCGGTGCTGACCGTCGGCTGCATGGTGTTTGTGCCCTACTTAGTGGAGGAGACAAAGCAGATGGGCGAGATGATCCACGCCTACGCCACCTCTCAGATCCAGATACCCTACATCTCGCAGCAGGTGCACGATTTCATACGCGACAACATCGACTTCAAGCAGGTGTCGAGGCTCCTCTCCCGCGAGCAGTGGATGGAGCTGGCCCGGCAGACGGTGTCGTCGGGATGGAGCTTCCTGAGCTCGAGCCTGGCCTTCGTGTTCGGCGTCGTGAGCTGGCTGATCGTGATCCTCTACGTGATCTTCATCATGCTCGACTACGAGCGGCTGATGCTGAGCTTCAGGCAGCTCGTGCCGATGCGCCACCGCCGCCGCACCTACGCCATAGCCACCGACATCAAGAACGCCATGAACCGCTACTTCCGCGGCCAGTTCATCATCGCCTCTCTGGTGGGAGTGCTTTTCGCCGTCGGGTTCCTGATCATCGGGCTGCCGATGGGAGTGGTGCTGGGGCTCTTCATCGGAGCGCTCAACATGGTGCCCTACCTGCAGCTCATCTCGCTGCCGGTCACGGCGCTGCTCTGCATAGTGTGCACGGCGAGCACCGGCGTCGACTTCTGGGTGATCTTCTGGAAGAGCATGGCGGTGTATGTGGTGGTGCAGTGTATCCAGGACCTGGTGCTGACGCCGCGCATCATGGGGAAGGCCATGGGGCTCAACCCCGCCATCATCCTGCTCTCGCTCTCGATATGGGGCTCGCTGCTGGGCTTCATGGGCATGATCATCGCGCTGCCGCTCACGACTCTCGTGCTGTCGTATTACGACCAGTATGTGGTGCGGGGCAAGGCACGCGAGGACTTCCGCAGGAGCATCGACGACCCACTCGACTAATATTCCCTGAAATATGACAAGACACACACGCACGGCCGCCCTGGCGGCGACACTCCCCCTGGCGGCGGCCTACGAGGCCCTGGCGCAGGAGACGGTGGAACAAATCAGCGAGGAGGCCCACTCCGAGCTCTCCCCCGACTCGCCGCGCGAGTCGGCCTCCGAGACCCACAGCGACGGCCTCATCAGCGACCTGGCATGGATACTGCTCCTCGGCGCCCTCGTCACCATCATCTTCAAGAAGCTGAAGCAGCCGGTGGTGCTCGGCTACATAATAGCCGGCTTCCTGGCAAGCCCGAAGTTCGTATATCTCCCGTCGATCTCCAATCTCGACAACATCTCCTTCTGGGCGGAGCTCGGCATCGTGGTGCTGATGTTCACCCTCGGCCTCGAGTTCAGCTTCCGCAAGCTCGTCAACTCCGGCAGCCCGGCCATCGTCACGGCGCTGATCATCATCACGGGCATGACCTTCGCCGGATTCGGGGTCGGGCGCCTGCTCCACCTCAACTACATCAACTGCATATTCCTCGGGGGGATGATATCGATGTCGTCGACCACCATCATCCTCAAGACACTCACCGACTTAGGACTGCGGCAGAAGAAGTTCGCATCGCTGGTGCTGGCGGTGCTCATTATCGAAGACCTCTTCGCGGTGCTGATGCTCGTGCTGCTGTCGAGCCTCGCCATGGGCAATGTGGAGGGCTCGGAGCTGCTTTTCTCGGTAGGCAAGCTGGTCTTCTTCCTGATAATCTGGTTTCTGGTGGGTGTCTACGTGCTGCCGTCGCTGCTCTCGCGCAGCGCGTCGCTGCTCAATTCGGAGACGCTGCTCATAGTGTCGATGGGGCTCTGCTTCGCCATGGCCGTCTTCTCGGTGATCTGCGGGTTCTCGCTCGAGCTCGGGGCCTTCGTGATGGGCTCGATTCTGGCGGGCACGGTGTTTGCGGAGAAGATAGAGAAGGTGGTGCAGCCGGTCAAGGACCTCTTCGGCTCCGTCTTCTTCATCTCGGTGGGCATGATGGTCGACCCCAACATCATCGCCACCTACTGGTGGGAGATCCTGCTGTTGGCCGTGGTGGTGATCGTGGGCATGATATTCTTCGGCACCCTCGGCATGCTCGTCACCGGGCAGTCGCTCAAGGTGGCCATCGAGAGCGGCTTCACGCTGACGCAGGTGGGCGAGTTCTCATATATCATTGCGTCGCTGGGCATGTCGCTCGGAGTGCTGAGGCCGTCGCTCTATCCTATAATCGTGGCCGTGTCGGTGATCACCATCTTCACCACCCCCTATTTCGTGAAGATGGCACAGCCGGCCTACAGCTACGTGGAGGCGCATCTGCCGAAGGGGCTCACCTTCCTCATCACGCGCTATTCGCGCCAGGCCACGGAGAGCGATTCCACCGGAAGGCTCTGGCGTGAGGTGCTTGGGCGCTATGTGTGGCGCATCGTGGTCTATTCGGTGCTCCTGCTGGCGGTGGTGCTCCTCTCGCAGCAGCTGCTGATGCCCCTTCTCGAGCGCTATGCCGGCCACTGGGCACGCCTGCTGGGCACGGTCATCACCCTGGGCGCCATGTCGCCCTTCCTCATCGCCCTCTGCTACGGCTCCATCAGGCAGGCCGACAAGGAGCGCCTCACCGGTGGCCATCCCACCTCCGACGTGCCCTTCGTGGCCATGCGCATCATCCGCTATCTTGTGGCCCTCCTCTTCATCGTCTACACGCTGACCGTGACCTGGGGCTCAACCGTGGGCTGGGTCGGAGGCATGATATGCTTCGCGCTGCTGCTGCTCGCCGCCTCGTCGACCCTCAAGTCGAGCTACAAGAGGATGGAGGATAAGTTTCTCGACAACCTCAACAGCCGCGAGAACACGCGTCTCGGCCGCAACAACAGCCTGGTGAGCGACCTCCATCAGGCATACATAGAGGTAGGGCCCAACGCAGGATTCGTGGGCGACCGCCTCAAGGACGCCGGCCTCCGCAAGGACTACGGCGTGAGCGTCTCCAGCATACAGCGCGGCGACTCCTACATGCCGCTACCCTCGGTCGACGCCCGTATCTTCCCGGGCGACGTGCTGGGAGTGATCGGCACCGACGAGCAGATCAAGCACCTCAACGACGACCTGGAGCGCGACGAGGAGGCGGCGCGCCAGCATCCCGTGGCCACTCAGCATCCCGTAAGGCTCAGGAGCATCCGACTCACGGAGAGCTCCCCCATCGTGGGACGTCCCCTCTCGGAGACCAATATCCTGGGCGACTACTACAGCATGATAGTCAAGGTGGAGCGGGGCGACAACGAGTTCGTGCAGCCGGAGCGCGACACAGTGCTGCAGCCGGGCGACGTCATCTGGGTGGTGGGCGACCCCTCGCAGTTCGACCGCATGAAGTGACCTATACCTCTTTAAGGTTAAGGATTACGCCGGGCTTCCCTCAGAAGGGAAGCCCGGTGCCTATGTAGCCCACGGTCTCAGTGCCGGAGAAGTCGGCGCCTGTGGGAGCCTGCGTGGAATTGTATAGTCTCTGCACGAGCACTGGCGACAGACCCTCATGGGCGGGTGAGAACCAGAGTCCCTGCCAGCGCCAGTACCAGGCGCCGTCGCCCTCGTAACCGCTCCACTCCGCCCTGACGCCCGGCAGCTCGAGCACCCTGGAGAATGGGGAGCCGAGCTTGAAGACGCCTTTCGGGGCATCCACGCCCACCACGGTGTCGGCGAGCGCTATCATATCGATGCGTCCCTCGCCGAAGTCGAGGGCGTAGAAGCTGACGTTGCCGTCGAGCACGAAGTCATACTGCACGGCATCGGGGTTCTCGCTGCGGGCGATATCGTCGTAGAGGCCCGTCTCACAGAGGGGAATGGAGTCGAGGCGAGAGCCGATCCTCACGGGACCCACGCTGTCGGCGGATATACACCACACCGGAGCGGCTGCGGAGTCAATGCTGTCGGCAGCGGCAATGGAGTCGGAGTCGGCGTCAGCGCCGGTCTTTGAGCCGCCGCAGGCCGCCAGCAGCAGGAGGGGGAGCGATAATAAAAGCGTTTTTTTCATAATCAAAGAGATATTAGGGATGGCCGGCGCCGACAGGAGGCGCTCAGCCATTGAATTGTTCGGGATACACCACCAGTAGGTTCTGGCTGGAGAAGTTTTTCTGGAGATACGAGGGGATGGCGTCGAGCATCGAGCTGTGAGAGATTGAGCCCTTGCGGGCGCCCACCACTATGAGCAGGTCGTCGGGGTCGAGCTGCGCGGAGGCTATGATGAAGTCGTCAAACGACTCGGCGGCCATGAAGTCGAGCCTCACGGCATAGTTCTCGTCGACCAGGATGTTGGAGATGAAGCGGAAGGTGGCGTCGGTGGCGATGAAGACCACACGGCAGGCGAGCTGCGAGGCGAGGTTGCCCACCCTCTCTACCCATGCCTTGAAGCCGGTCTCGTATTCCGCCTTGTCTGGCACCACCACGAAAAGGCGCCCCACCGTGTCGACCGGTATGAAGCATCTCGACATGAAGATCATCTTGTTGGAGGCCTTGAGGAGCTGCTCTATAAGGGAGCCGTAGAAGGTGTCGACGATGTTGGAGCGGCGGTGCATGCCGATGATGATGTCGCTGGAATGGTTCTCGAGGGCCACGCTGATCAGTCCGTTGACCACATTGAGGTCGTAGCGCTCCACGTCCGCCACCTCGAGGTCGACAGCGAGGGCCTGGGCAACGGCGGCACGCAAGGCGTTGCGTCCCATGGCGAGGGTGTCGGCGTTGTCGTCGGTGCGGATGAAGAGGGCCACCACCCGGGAGCGGTTGTTGCGGTGGCGCATCATCACGGCCATGCGCATGATGTTTTCGGCGGTGACGGGGTTGGCCACGGCCACGAGCTGCCGCGAATAGGCTCCCTGCATGTATTCCCCCTCCTCCCTGAGGTCGGCGGCGGTGAGCTCCATGCGCAGGCGGATGGCGTTGCGCTCCGTCACTACAGTCGACACCAGGCAGCAGGCGAGGATCATGAGGATGGCGCCGTTCATCACCCCCTCGTCGATGAAGCCGTAGTTGAAGCCGATCATCGTGGCGGCGATGGTGGCGGCCGCCTTGCCGGAGGTGAGGCCGAACATCACTCGGCGGTCGACGGCCGTGAGCCGGAACACCTTCTGCGACATCCACGCCGCCACCCATTTTGAGACGAGCGCCGTAGCCGTCATCACCAGGGCGATCCAGGCCGTGGCCCACCCTGAGAAGATGGCTCCGACGTTGATGAGCATTCCCACGCCGATGAGGAAATATGGGATGAAGATGGCGTTGCCCACAAACTTGATGCGGGCCATAAGAGGGGAACGCGAAGGTACAAACCGATTGAGCACCAGCCCGGCGTAGAAGGCGCCGAGGATTCCCTCCAGCCCGATGAGTGCCGCGATGAGCGATGCCAGAAGCACCAGCGCGAGAAGGAAGATGTATTGCGTCACCGAGTCGTTGACCTTGCGGAAGACGTATTTGGTCACGACAGGAAAACTGAAGCCCACCACTATGGCATAGAGGGTCATGAGCAGGACGAGGCGCAGCAGCCCCGCGAGACTGAACGAGCCGCCGTCGTGGGTGTCGACCACCTCGGCGAGGGTGACGAGGGCCAGCATCACGGCCACGATGGTGCCGCTCACGGCTATCACCGCCGGGCGTGCGTTCTGAAGCCCGAAGCGGCTCACCGTGGGATAGGAGATCAGCGTGTGGGCGGCATACATGGTGGAGATGAGGATGGCCGACGACCACGGCACTCCGAGGGCCAGCCGCGAGGTGGCCACGCCCAAGACCATCGGCAGCAGGAACGTGAGCAGGCCGAACACGATGCCGCTCCGGAGGTTCTTCTTGAGATGAAACATGTCGATCTCCACGGCCGCCAGAAACATCAGGTAGAGGATGCCCACGTCGCCGAAGATGCGGAAGCTGGCATCGCGTTCCAGGATGTTGAAGCCGTATGGGCCCACCACGATGCCTGAGACAATGAGGCCCACCACCATCGGAATCTTGAGACGCCGGAAGAGCAGCGGGCACAGCAGGATGATCACCAGCACGATAAGGAATATCGCCACCGGCTGGTGAAGGGGGAGCATCGACAGGAGCGGAGGAGCATTCATAGGCCGAACACTTTCCGGGAGTTGGCGTCGGTGGCGCGCTCCACCTCGCCGGGCTCTACGGCGAGAAGCGATGCCACCTTGTCGCGGATATACGGAAGACAGGCCGACTCGTTGCGCTTCCCGCGCATGGGCACGGGGGCGAGATAGGGGGAGTCTGTCTCAAGCAGCATGCGGTCGAGGCCGATCACGGCCACGGCCTCCTGGAGCGGGCCGGCGTTCTTGAAAGTCACCACGCCGTTGATGCCGAACCAGGGGTCGCATACCTCGCGGATGCGAAGCACGTCGGCCGGCGAGCCGGTGAAGCTGTGCATCACGAGCACCGGCACCTCTCCGCCGTGCGAGCCTAAGTGGGCCCCAATTACCTCGAGGGTCTCGTCGAGGGCCTCCCGGCAATGGATGATGACGGGGAGCGAGCGGGCGGCCGCGGCCTCGAGATGGAGCGCGAAGGCCTCCATCTGCTCGCGGGCGTAGGTCTTGTGCCAGTAAAGGTCGATGCCGGTCTCCCCCACCGCTGCCACGCCGGCGGTGTCGAGCACGGCGAGCATGGCG
>USHH01000109.1 GCA_900554345.1 uncultured Bacteroidales bacterium
TCGCCGCCGCGGCGGCGACACACTTCCACGAAGTCCGGGGTATAGATGTCGATCAGGGTTCCGCCCGTGAATGAGCTTGACGGCTTCACAAACACGATGCCGTCTACCAACTGCGACAGAAGCACTTCCTTGCTGTAAGGATTTCCGTCCTTCGGATGGGAGGGATAATACTCGTCTCCTTTTCCCGGAGGACAGAAATATTCCATCATGGTGATATCGCCCCAGATACTGTTTCTGATGTCGAATCCGCACGGCTTGTTGCCGTTCGCTTCAAAAGCCTTGTCGAATTTCCCTTCCGATTTCTCATACCAGCTCCCGGTCTGGGGATTCCTCTCATATCCCAGACCCATATTTATAGGAGCCCATAGGTCGATGGTATAGACATCATTGGGATAGGATGACTTTATGAGGAATCCGGCGCTTGGATAATTGTAATAGAAATCACGGTTGCGCGGCATGTATCCCCTTATCTGCCGCTGCGTGTGGGCTTGCCCGGCATAGAATATCACCTTGTTGCCGTTCATCAGATAAACGCGGAGTTTCTCATACATGCTCATGTCGCGGTCACGCCCTCTCTGTATGGAGGTCTTGTTGAACGAATCCTGTACGCCCGCAGGATCAAGCAACCCGATATAGATCTTATCCTCTTCCGGAAGTGTCTGGTTGATTTCCCATACGCATTTGAAGACGTCGAAATATTCCTTGAAGGGATTCCCGTATACGTCGGGCGCATGCTGGAGGATCTTAATCACTGAGTCAGGAGCGAAGACAGGGGAGTGCGTCACGTAGTTGGCACTCTTCTGGTCGATTTCATTACCGAATTCAAGCGCGACGATATCCGGCCTCGTATCATCGTGGGCGGCAGCCTCGCGCAGCACTTCGCATAGAAATGGTGTATGGTCGGCGATCCAGTGGTCTTCTCCGATGGCCACCAGACGGTAGTCTTTAAGTTTCGACAATACGAATCCTACCGGCTCTTCCGCATGCTTCTTTAGATAATCGGCATATGCACGGCTGTCGTTCTGCGCCGGCAACTGGCTCGAGGCTGTCATCGCCAGCACAGCCGTTATAATGAATTTCATTGCCTTCATGATTTCAGTTATATATTCTCATTTATGGTTCTTTCAAGCAAAATTAATAAATTCCCTCGATATGCAGTAAAGATTATTGGGTTATTTGCCAATCGGAATTGCACAAACGGTCTAAAAGCGTTATATTTGCATCAAGAATATTGATGGCCATGACAGCGACAACAGAGAAATATCCGGTAGGAGTGGAGACTTTTTCGGAAATACGGGAAAGAGGTTATGTTTATGTCGATAAGACCCGACAGATATATGAATTGACGCATACAAGCAAATACGTCTTCCTTAGTCGGCCCCGTCGCTTCGGCAAGAGTCTACTGCTTACAACAATCGAGGCATATCTATCCGGTCGCCGTGACCTCTTCGAGGGCCTCGCCATCGCGAACCTCGAGAACGAATGGCAGCGTCATCCTGTATTGCTGTTGAATCTCGCCGCATACACCCCGGATACAGAGCGGAGTCTCGAATCCATAATCTCAGGCTATCTCACAGAATGGGAGCGCATATACGGCAGGCGCGACGATACCGATGATTTGTCGAGACGGTTTCATAACATCATTTTATCAGCTTACGAGAAGACTGGAGAGCAGGTGGTGGTGCTCATTGATGAGTATGACGCTCCGTTGGTGGAGAACATGCACGACAGGTCCACGCTCGACTATTACCGTAATCTGCTGAAATCAATCTACGTCAACCTGAAGGTATGCGACCGCTATATCCATTTCGCGATGATGGCGGGTGTCAGCCGGTTCAGCAGGATGACTGTCTTCAGTGGCCTTAACAATCTGCGGGATATCTCGCTTCTTGATCAGTTTGCCGATATATGCGGCATCACGGAGCAAGAACTTGAGTCCTGCTTCAACGAGGGTATCGACCAGCTCGCCACCAGGCTGGAAACCGACCATGCGGGAGCCCTCGCTGAACTCAAGGCCAATTATGACGGATATCATTTCACCGCCGACTGTCCCGACATCTACAATCCATTCAGTGTGCTCAACGCTCTTAACGACAGCTGTATCCGTGACTATTGGTTCTTGTCGGGTACTCCGGCCTTCCTTGTGAGGAGCATTCAGCGTAGCGGGGAATTCCTCCCTGAAATGTTTTCTGAAAAAGTCGATGACTCGCAGCTCGCGCAGGTCGACACTTATTCCACATCGCCGCTGGCCCTGATGTTTCAGACAGGCTATCTCACAATCAAGGACTATGACGCCAGACGCCGCCAGTACTGTCTCGGTATCCCCAACCGCGAGGTTCGTGAGGGTCTCTTCAAGGGGCTTGGCGGCATTTATCTTAACCGCGACCAGCAGAAGGTGGTCAATAGGGCTATCGACATTAGAATCTCTCTGGAAGACGGGGAGGTGGAGAAGGCTATGGACCTCATCAAGTCGTATCTCGCAGGAATCCCTTACGAGCTCTCCAACGGTAAGCCTGAGATATATTTCGAGAACAATCTCTATATCCTATTAAACCTGATTGGTATAGACGCACGGGCCGAATGGCATACTTCATCGGGTCGTATCGACATGTTGCTGCGAATGCCTCGCTATATTTATGTGATGGAGCTGAAGCTCAACGGCACTCCAGAGGAGGCGCTGGCACAGATCGACAGCAAGGACTATGCGTTGCCTTTCAAGTACGATGGCAGGGAGGTGGTGAAGATCGGCATCAATTTCTCGAAGGAGACACGCAACATCGACGGCTGGATAATCAGCAACTGACAGGAGAGAGGGGAGTGGTCTCAGGGCGCTATCCGGCAGAGGTCGATCATCAGGAAATAGACCAGCGACGCAGGCATCACCAGCAGCAGCGAGTCGATGCGGTCGAGGATGCCTCCATGCCCCGGTATCAGCTTTCCGCTGTCCTTGATGTGGAGATTGCGCTTGATCATCGATTCCACGAGGTCGCCCCAGGTTGCGAATACCGTAACCAACGCCCCCAGTCCGAGCCATAGCCACAGGTTGAAATGGATGTCGAAGAAGTCTGAGCCGTAGATACACATCAGCGCTCCGGCTACGAGGTTGAAGGCCAGTCCACCGGCAAAGCCTTCCCATGTCTTCTTCGGGGAGATGCGCTCTATCATTCTGTGGCGACCCGTCAGCGACCCGACGAGAAAGGCGCCCGTGTCGTTGATCCATATCATCAGGAAGATGGCGAGCACTGTGTGGAGCGAGCCGAACCAAGGGCCCAGGGCCACCATGACGCCGATCGGGAGCCCTATGTAGAGCTGCGACATCATCGAGTGAGACATGTCGTGGAGCGGACGGTCGCTGTGGGTATATATCTCCATCACCATCCGGCATATCCATGTAGCGAGCCACAAGGCGAGAGGGAACACATACACCCCGAACGCGAGGAAGACGCAGCCCAGCACGTCGAGTATCAGCGTGGGCAGAAGCCCGCTTTTGTCGTCGTGGCATATATGGGCGAATTCCACCGTGGCTATCGCCGCTATGGCCGCTCCAAGGCAGGCGAAGGGGAGCAATCCCCATAAAAGGCAGCCCGCTATCAGGCCCACGTATACGAGGCCTGACAGCGAGCGTATCAGAAGTTTCTTCAGATTCATTTTGTCGCGGAGGAGAGTGTTTTGTCAGATGGTGTCAAGGTCGGGGAGGGCTGCGAGCCGGTAGTTGTGGCCTTCCACGAAAGCGATGATCTGGTCGCGCTCCGCGCTCGGGTCAATGTCCTCGCGCATGCGCCTCACGGCATTGATCGGCGACGTGTTGCACTGGTAGAGGTGGCGGTAGCACTTCGCGATGTCGTCGATCACCTTTTCCGACTTCTTTCCCTTGCGCAGGATGAAGGCGTTGATGCCGTAGTAACTCACCGGATTGTGGGCCATGATCACGAATGGAGGCACGTTGCCGTTGATGCGACAGCCTCCCTTCACCAGCACCCATTCGCCGATCTCGCATCCCTCATGCACGAGAGCGCTGCTCGAGAGGATGGTGCAGTCGCCGATCTTCACGTCGCCGGCCACTTTCACGCCATTGCCGAGCACACAGTGGTCGCCGATCGAGGAGTCATGGCCTATGTGGCTCTGAGCCATTATGAAGGAGTCGGAGCCCACGCGGGTCTCTCCGTCCCTGTGGATGCTGCGGTTGATGATCACGTATTCGCGGATCTTGTTGTTGTTGCCGATCACCACCTTCGAGTCGTCGCCCTTCCATCGGAAATCCTGCGGCGTGGCCGCGATGATCGCCCCTTCGTAGATCTCGTTGTCATTGCCAAGCCGTGAGCCGGCGAGAATACTGACGTGAGGGTGTATCACACATCGGTCGCCGATCTCCACATCCCTGTCGATGTAGGCAAACGGCTGCACTGTCACATCCTTTCCAAGTTTTGCTTCGGGATGCACGAAAGCAAGCTGACTGATATTGCTCATGGCCGTATTTTTTTAGTGTCTGTTCAAAATTACAAATTATTTTTCAATATATTCTATTTATCCTTTACTTTTTTGCGACGACACCCATAAAAACTTCCGGCCGGACTCTCTCGGATATCCGGCCGGAAGTCTTTAGTGTGTCGGCTCCCTTTTACTTGCCGCCCCCCACTGCCTGATAGAGGCTGATCAGGGCGGTCACTTTGTCATGCCAGCAGCTGAGGCTCGACAGCTGTGCGTTGAGAAGGCTCGAACGCGCCGTGAGCACCTCCAGATAGGTGGTGGAGGTGTCGAGGGTGAGCAGTTCCTGGGTGTATTCCACTGATTTCTCAAGCTGGTCGATCTGCTTCATCAGATACTGGCGCTTCTCGTGGTTCTTGTTGATGCTCACCAGAGCGTCGCTCACATCGGCGCTCGCGCTGAGCACCGCATACTCGAAGTTGTTGAGCGCCTGCTCCTGCTGGGCCTTGGCGGCCTCGAGGTTGGCTATGTTCTGTCCGCGCGAGAAAATCGGGGCTGTCAGGCTCCCCGCCAGCTGGATAAACCATTTGCCGGGATTGCTGATGATAGAGCCCAGAAGGTTGGTGAAGCCCCCCTGCGCCGAAATCACGAGGCTCGGGTAGAACGCGGCCCTCGCGCTGTTGGTGTTGTAGTAGGCGGCTGCCATGGCGCGCTCGCTTGCCCTCACGTCGGGTCGAACGGCCAGATACGACACCGGCACTCCACGACTGATCTCCACCGGAAGGTCGAAATCGAGGTTGCCCGTCACCTCCCATGTCTGGGGATAGGTGTTGAGCAGCAGCGAGAGCGTGTTCTGGGTCTGGTGGATCGCGTTCTCAAGGTCGGGGATCGAGGCCATGATGCTGTAGTAGTTGGCACGGCTCTGCACCACGGCGGCCTCGTTGACGTAGGCGGCCTCCTTCATCAGCTCCATCGATGTGACCTGGTCTTTCCATATCTCCGATGTCCTTCTGGTGAGGTCGAGCTGCTGGTTGAGAAGCACGAGGGCGTAGTAGGTGGTGGCCACGCCGCACACTATGCGCGACTGCACGGCCTGGCGGTAGTCTTCGGCCTGCTCCTTGCTCGCCTGCGCGCCGCGCTTGCGGTTGAGGATCTTGCCGAAGGCGTCGATCTCCCAGCTGGCCGCCAGAGGCAGCTGGTAGCTCCATTTCATGTGGCTGCCTCCGTAGCTGGAGGTGCCCCCGTTGGGAGTGAAGGCGAGGCTCGGGAAGTAGCTGAGCTTCGCTCCCTTGAGCTGGGCTGCGGCTATGTCTACGTTGAGCCGCGCGTTGTCGAGATCGGTGTTGTTGGCCAGGGCCAGCCGGATATAGTTCTGGAGAAGGGGGTCGGTAAACACTTTCTCCCAGCCCAGATAGCAGAGCTGCGTCGAGTCGGCCTCCATGGCCGCGGCCGCCTTGTAGTCGGCCGTCACCGGACTATCGTCCGGAAGCTCGTATTTCTGATAGATGTGGCAGCTCGTCATCGATACTGTGGCGAGCACACACAGCGCTGTCTTTATTATCGTCTTCATTACGCTTATTCTTTGCTGAGATTACCGTATTGTTCTATTTCAGATGATATGCCCGAGTTGTCGGTGTCTTTCCACTTCGGAGGCGAGAGTTTCTCCTGCAGCAGCTGGAACACAACAAACAGCGCCGGCACGAACACGACCTGGAGTATCATGCCGATGAGCATGCCTCCGATGGCGCCCGAGCCGAGGGCCTCGTTGCCGTTGGCGCCGGCTCCGTGGGCGAACATCAGAGGCAGAAGGCCGATGATCATGGCCAGCGAGGTCATGAGGATAGGCCTCAGTCGGGCGATGGCGCCGTGGATTGCCGAGTTCACCACGCTCATGCCCGTCTTGCGCCTGTCGAGGGCGAACTCCACGATGAGGATGGCGTTCTTGGCCAGGAGGCCGATAAGCATGATGAGCGCGATCTGAAGGTAGATGTTGTTGGCGATGCCCATCATCTTTGCGAAGATGAAGGTGCCCATGAGGCCGAATGGCACGGAGAGGATCACGGCCCACGGCAGCAGGTAGCTCTCATACTGGGCGCTAAGGATCAGGTAGACGAAGAGGAGCACGAGCATGAATATGTAGGCGGTGGAGCCGCTGTTGCCGGAGGCCTCCTCGCGCGTCATGCCAGAATACTCAAACGTGAATCCGATGGGCAGCGTCTCGGCGGCCACACGCTCGATGGCGGCGATCGCCTCGCCCGACGACACGCCGGGGGCCGGAGTACCGGTGACGGATATCGAGGTGAACATGTTGAAGCGGTTGATGATGTCAGGCCCGTAGACCCTGGTCAGCTTCACGAAGTTGTCGATGGGAGCCATCTCCGCGCCGTTTCTGATCTTGATCTGCTTCAGCGTCTCCGGGCTCACGCGGTTCTCGGCCGGAGCCTGCATCATCACGCGGTAGAGCTTTCCGAAGCTGTTGAAGTTGGAGATATACATACCGCCGTAGTAGCCCTGGAGGGCCTGGAGCACTGCGCTCTGCGTCAGACCCGCCTGCTTCACCTTGGCCACGTCGATCTCCACGAGATACTGCGGGAAGGTCGGGTTGAAGGTGGAGTAGGCCATCTGGATCTCAGGCTGCTGGTTGAGCGCCCCGATAAAGCGCTGGTACACCTGGAAGAAGTTGTCGAGGTTGCCGCCGGTCTTGTCCTGGAGCTTCACCTCGAAGCCGTTGGTCACGGAGTAACCGGAGATCATAGGAGGCTGGAAAAACATTATGTTGGCGTCCTTGATGCCGGAGCAGAGCATGAAGAGCTGTCCCACCACGGCGTTGGCGCTCTCGGAGGCCTCCTTGCGGTCTTCCCAGGGCTGAAGCTTGATGATGAGCGAGCCGTAAGAAGGTCCC
>USHH01000110.1 GCA_900554345.1 uncultured Bacteroidales bacterium
AGATGCCTTCCCTGGGCCCCCCCCAGGGGACCGGCCGCCGAGAAAGCCGTCACCATAGAGTTCAGCCTCCAGTATGGCGCGATGCCCATGCCGATGATATGCAGATTCACCTCCTCCGCTAAATAAGGCCATGCGTAGAAGTCTGAGATACTACCCCGCCGTTGTATTCGGACTTCTGTCTCCGCTCACAGCCCTTGCCGGCGGCGATGCCGACAAGGGGCTTGATGAGACAGCAAGTCCAGCAGCAGCAGCCGACAGCATCGGCGACTATCTCGCGATGATGACACCCGACGAGACGGAGCTGGGCGAAGTGGTGGTCACGGCCACACGCACCCCCAAGGCCCTCAAGGACGCGCCGGTAGTCACACGGGTGATCACATCGGATGAGATAGCGAAGGCCGACGCCACCAACATCCAGGACCTCCTGACCGAGGAGCTCCCCGGCCTGGAGTTCGGATACGCCATGAACCAGGAGACCTCACTCAACATGAGCGGCTTCGGTGGCAACGCCGTGCTCTTCCTCGTCGACGGCGAGAGGCTGGCCGGCGAAACCATGGACAACGTGGACTACAACCGGCTCAACCTCGGCAGTGTGGGGCAGGTGGAAATCGTGAAGGGGGCCTCGTCGGCGCTCTACGGTGCCAACGCCGTAGGTGGAGTGGTGAACCTCATCACAAAGGAACGCACCGAGACCTGGCACGTGAACATCAACACGAGATACCGGAGTTTCGGCAATGAATGGCGCAGCGGCGGCGAGATAAGCTTCAACAGCCATCAATGGAACTCCAACACCTCGCTGCAATACACCACCTCGCAGACCGTAAGGCTCACCGACGCCTTCGACACGGAATCGAAGATCCACAGTATTTACGGAGGCAACACACTCAACATCAAGGAACGCCTCGTGTTCAGAGCCAGCGACCGGCTGCGGCTGATTGCGAGGGGAGGCTATTTCTCGAGGGTGAGCCACCGCGCCAACTACGACGACCACTACCACGACTACAGCGGCGGCCTGCGCGGAGTGTGGGAGATAGACGACAGCCAGAACCTCGAGCTCTCCTACAGCTACGACCAATACGACAAGGCCCGCTATGTGGCCGACATGCGCACCCACGACCACGACTACAGCAACCGCCAGCACATCGTCCACGCCCTCTACTCCAAGTTCTGGGGGAGCAACGGACTCACGGCAGGAGCCGACTACCTGCACGACTACCTCACCACATATCAGTTTACCGACAACGGCCACCACACGCAGACATCGGTCGACGCCTTCGTGCAGTTTGACTACAACCCGCTTTCATGGCTCAACGTCATAGCCTCCGTGCGCGACGACTATTTCTCCGAGTCAGACCGCAACGCCGTCACCGCGCGTCTGGCCACCATGTTCAAGCTCAGGCCGCTGTCGATCCGCGCTTCATATTCCGGTGGCTTCAGGGCTCCGACCCTGAAGGAGATGTATATGAGCTTCGACATGGCGGGCATCCAGATGATCTACGGCAATCCCGACCTGAAGCCGGAGCGTAGCCACAACTTCAATGTGGCGATCGAACGCAACGGCCGGGTGGGAGGATCGTGGACAGCCGGCTCATACAGCCTGACGGCCTCCGGATATTACAACTACTATGACAGCCGGATAACCACCACCGACTTCCCGGCCACCGGCGATCTCGAGGAGGGCGCCATCTACACCAATGAAGACGGAGTGAAGGTGATGGGAGTGGATGTCAATCTCCGCTACCGCACCGCCATGGGACTGGGTATGGCGGCGAGCTACAACTACCTGCACACGGCGGGCCGCTCGGTCGACTCGCAGTTTACCCAGCCCCGTCCACACTCCGCGACATGGAGGATAGACTATGACCGGCAGATATGCAAAGGGTGGCGTTTCTACGCCGCCGTCTCCGGCCGCTACCTCTCCAAGCCCGAGAGCCGGTATGAGACCGACGGCGCATACTCGCTGTGGAAGCTCACACTGCAACAGCGGGTGTGGAAAGGAATAAACATCAGCCTCGTAATCAACAACCTGCTGAACTATAAGCCGAAAGTATATTACTGGAACTCGGCGCCCACCAACGGGACGACATGGGCTCTGGGAGTCAGCCTCGACATCGATGAAATTTTCAACTAACCGGAATGAGAAAGAAGAAGAAAATAATACTTGCCATAATAGCCGGTGCCGCGGTCATAGGCGCCGGCCTGCTGCTGTGGCGCCGCTGGGCCTCGACCACCGACATAGCGTTTGTCAACTATCAGGCCATCACTCTCGGACAGATCTCCAGAGCCAACGACAACCCTTTCATCAAGATACACGAGCTGAGTGTCGACGACATCGACAAGGCCGGAAAATACGACATGGTGATGGTCAACGGCATGGGCCTGCGCATCACCGACGATCAGCGCGAGCAGCTGACCTCCGCCGCCGAAAGCGGCACACCGGTGATCACCACCGCCGCCACCAATCCACAAAACCAGATCACCTCGGTGGATTCGATCGATGACGCGTTTCTGAGACAGTATCTCAGAGGCGGACGCGCCAACTACCGCAACATGCTCGAATACGTCAGGAAATTCATCGACGGGAAGAAACTGTGGGCGCGGCTTCCGGGCGATCCGGTGCTCTCCGCGACCTCGCTACTCTACTATCCCTCAGATACCGAGGAGCTCGGCTTCCATTCAGTGAGGGAATACGAAGGATGGCTGAAGAGAAACGGGAAATGGAAAGAGGGCGCACCGCGGATCATCCTCACCGGGCAGATGGGCGTCGCCGACAGTCTTGTAGCCAAGCTCGAGAAAAGCGGCAACATGGTGTATCCCGTCAGCGTGATCCAGCCGTTCATAGCCGACGGCCACGCCGACTCGATAAAATGCAGGGCACTGATCAATATGGCTCACGGACGCATGGGCGACGAGGTGACGGCATGGCTGGAGACCCACAACATCCCCCTCTTCTCCCCCGTCAACGCCAACCGCGACTACGACGAGTGGATGGATGACAAGATGGGGATGAGCGGAGGCTTCATGTCGCAGAGCATAGTGACGCCGGAAATCGACGGTGCCATACGCCCCTTCACGCTTTTCGCACATTTCAAAGGTTCCGACGGACTGCCGCACGTGGAAGCCATCCCCGGACGCGTCGATGAATTCGTGGCAACGGTCAACAACTACGTCTCGCTGGGCCGGAAAGCGAACAAAGACAAGAAGCTCGCCATCTTCTATTTCAAGGGGCCGGGGCAGAGCGCGCTCGTTGCCGAGGGGATGGAGGTGGCTCCCTCGCTCTACAACCTGCTGAAGCGGCTCAAGGAGGAGGGATACGCGGTTGAGGGACTGCCAGCCGACGCAGCGGCCTTCGAGCGTCTGATAGCCGAGAACGGCAGGATTTTCAATGAGTATGCCACAGGAGCGCGGGCCGACTTCGTGGCCCGCAATCATCCGCAGTCGGTAAGCAGAAAGGAATATGACGAATGGTGCGGCAAGTCGCTGCCGGAGGAGATGCGCGAGGAAATCGACGCGCTCGACGGTCAGTTTCCGGGGCACGGGCTTAACGACGGCAAGGGAAATGCCGCGGTGGCCAGGATAAGGCTCGGCAACGTGGTGCTGATACCGCAGCCGGCGGCAGGTCTGGGCGATGACGACTTCAAGATAGTGCACGGCACTGACGCCGCGCCCCCGCATAATTATGTAGCGGCCTATCTGTGGGCGCGCCACGGCTTCGGAGCCGACGCCCTTCTGCATTTCGGCGCCCACGGCTCTCTCGAGTTCACCCCTCGCAAGCAGGCGGCGTTGGGAAGCCGCGACTGGCCCGACCGCCTCGTAGGCCCCCTCCCCCACTTCTACGTCTACTCCACCTCCAATGTGGGTGAGGCGATGATCGCCAAGCGACGCAGCTATGCCGGGATCGTCAACTACCTCACGCCTCCCTTCATGGAAAGCAAGGTGAGAGGGATTTATAAGAACCTCTCCGACGCCGTGGCCGACTATAACAGGGCGAAGACAGGCGCCGACTCACTGAAGGCAGCACGTCTCGTGAGGAAATACACCCTCGCGCTCGGCATACACCGCGAGCTGAGGATCGACAGCACACGGCTGTTCTCACCCGACGACATAGCACGCATCGAGGGTTTCGCCGAGGAGCTCGCCAACGAAAAGATCACCGGAGCGCTCTACGTGATGGGAGTGCCGTATTCGGAATCCCATATCCGGCAGACAGTTGAGGCTATGGCCATGGATCCGCTGGCCTACAGCCTCCAGAAGCTCAGAGGGGGCGGCGACATTCGGGTATGGAGAGAGAGGGCCTTGAGGCTCGTGAGGAATCCACGTCCAGTCGACGACGCCATGATTCTCTCCGTGACCGGACTCACGCAGGCGCAGCTCGACAGCGCGCGCAAGACGGCGCAGACCATCGAAGGCTCTCGCGGCATGCTCTCGCGCATGATGGTGATGGGGTCGATGATGCCGCCGAAAAGCGAAAAGCCGTTGAAAATCTCGGAGCGTAGGCAGCCTAAGACCCGTCACGCCATGATACCGGGAATGTCGCCTGAAAAGGCCATAGAGATGGCGAGGAAGATGGGGGCCGACGACGCGGCCATAGAGAAGATGAAGGCCGCCATGACACGCAATAGCGTCACACCCAAGGGACCTCAGGCTGCAGGCCATCCCGGCATGAAGAAAAGGGAACTGTCGAAAGAGGAGATAGAGTTCTCGATGGCCGTGATGGAAGTGGAGCGCGCGCTGAGAAACATAGGCGCCTACCGCAATGCGCTTCTGGAAAGCCCCGGCAGAGAGCTGTCGTCGATCGTCAACGCCCTCAACGGCGGCTTTATAGCCCCGACATCCGGTGGAGACCCGGTGCTGAACCCCGACATACTCCCCACGGGGCGCAACATGTTTGCGGTTAACGCGGAGGAGACCCCATCGGCCGTGGCGTGGGAGAAAGGGAAAGACCTCGCCGAGGCCACCATCAGGATGTATCGCAAGGTTCATGGCGACTCCATACCGAGGAAGGTGAGCTACACGCTCTGGAGCAGCGAGTTCATAGAGACGGAGGGAGCCACCATAGCGCAGGTGCTCTATATGCTCGGCGTAGAGCCGGTGAGAGACCCGTTCGGGCGCGTCACCGATCTGCGGCTCATACCGTCGGAGGAACTGGGAAGGCCACGCATCGACGTAGTGGTGCAGACCTCCGGACAGCTCCGCGACCTCGCAGCCTCACGCCTCTTCCTCATCGGCCGGGCCGTAAAGATGGCGGCAGAGGCCAGGGATGACGCCTATCCCAACTACGTGGCGCAGGGAGTGACGGAATCGGAGAGGCACCTCGTCGACAAGGGAGTGTCGCCCAAAGAGGCCCGCGAACTCTCCACATCAAGGGTGTTTGGCGGCGTCAACGGCAACTACGGCAGCGGCATCCAGAGCATGGTGGAGGCGGGCGACCGCTGGGAAGACACCAAGGAGATCGCCTCGACATATATCTCCAACATGGGAGCGAGCTACGACAGCGAGGAGCAGTGGGAGCAGATGCGCGAATACGCCTTCGAGGCGGCGCTGACTCAGACCGACGTGGTGGTACAACCCCGGCAGAGCAACACCTGGGGAGCGCTGAGCCTCGACCATGTGTATGAGTTCATGGGCGGCATGAACCTCGCCGTGAAGGAAGTGACCGGCAAGGAGCCCGACGCCTATCTCAGCGACTACCGCAACCGCAACAACGCGAGGATGCAGGAGGTGAAGGAAGCCATCGGCGTGGAGAGCCGCACCACTATCCTCAATCCGGAATACATAAAGGAGAAGATGAAGGGCGGAGCCGGCGACGCCGCCGTTATCGCGGAAACCATCACCAACACCTACGGCTGGAACGTGATGAAGCCAGACGCCATCGACAACGAGCTCTGGAACGACATCTACGACACGTATATCGCCGACAAGCACACCCTTGGCGTGAGGGAGCACTTCGAGAAGGCCAATCCCGCGGCGATCGAGGAGATGACGGCAGTGATGCTGGAGTCGGCCCGCAAGGGGCTATGGAAAGCCACACCCCGGCAGCTGGCAACCCTGGCTCAGATGCATACTGAGGTCGTGGAGCGACATGGAGCTGCCTGCACAGGCTTCGTATGCGACAACGCGAAGCTCCGCGACTTCATAGCCTCGAAAGCACCTGCCGCTTCTGCTGCTGGATATAAGGCCGCAGTGGCCGAGGCGAGAGCCGAGAACGTAGCGCAGGGCGATGGAAAAGTGATGAAGAAGGAGTCGCTGAATCAGACTGAATCGGTCACCAACCGGGTCAACGGCGTCATCGTGGCCGCGATCGCTGCGGTTGCCGTGGCAGGGCTAGTGGTGCTGATACGCCGTCGCCGTAAAACGAGGGAGGAGTGATGGAGATAGTGGTAATCGTGATAATGATGATGGTGGGAGTCAGCTTCATACTGAAGCTGAGCTGCCATGGATGGGTCGGGCGCCTCGCCATCGCTATTCTGGCAGCGGCCTTCATCATCCTGACATGCGATGCGGCCGCGTCGCAGTCGAAGACACAGATCAGGGAATGGCTCGGAGAGCCGGAGCTGATGCTCGACATGTCGGTATTGCTCACGATAGACGTGGCGTTTCAGATATGCTACTGCGTGCTGGGCGCACGGGCGCTCCACGACCGGCTGCCGAAAGCCCGGGGAGTGCTGCTCAAGGCTACACTGTGGGTGCCGGGACTCCTGGTCTTCCCTACTCTTTTTGCCATGCAGACCGAGCTGATATTCACCTTCACCGGCACTGATTTCGACTCCATAGCGTGGGGGCTGGCAGGAATTGTCGCCATAGCGCTTCCACTGATGGCGGCGCTGACGAGATGGCTCATTCCCGAGACCGAGATACGTCTCGAGATGATTTTCATGGTAAACCTCCTCATCGCGGCACTCGGTATCGTGGCCACCGTGAACGGACGCACGGCCGCCGCCGGCACCTCGGAGGTGGAATGGGGAGCCCTCGTAGGCTTCGCCGTCATCCTTCTGGCCGGACTCGGCTCCGGCCTGATTCTCAACCGATACCTTACACAAAAGAAAATAACGAAACTGAAATGAACGTAATTTCCAACATCCTCTACTGGATATCGACCGGCCTGCTGGTGCCGGTGATCGTATTGCTGATCTTTTTCTTCATCCGTGCCCTCATCCTGATCGGGACATTCTTCGGGCAATATCTCAACGAGAAGAAGACCGTCGCCCCGCTCTATGACAAGGTTGAGAAGCTGACGCCTGACGAAGTCGAAGGCTTCTATGAGTCGCTTTCTCGCCCCAGCACGGGCGGGGAGTCCCACC
>USHH01000111.1 GCA_900554345.1 uncultured Bacteroidales bacterium
GCTGCCGCCGCAGGTTTCCCGGCGGCTTTCCGCGCCATGGCTCCCGATGCCACGGTAATCCTCGGCGACCGCTGCGAGATGCTCGGCGCCGCCACCGCCGCCCTCCTCGAGGGTGTGCCCATCGTGCATATCGCCGGGGGCACAGTCAGCGAGGGGGCCTTCGACGACTCCATACGCCACGCCATCACAAAGATGGCCACCCTCCATCTCGTGGAGACTGAAGACTGCCGCCGACGTGTGGTGGCGATGGGGGAGCAGCCGGAAAGAGTGGTGACCGTAGGCTCAATAGGAGTCTGGAACGTTATCAACACTCCCGACATACCCACAGAAGAACTCGAGCGCGACCTCGGGATGCGCTTCTCGCAGCGCACCGTGCTCGCCACGCTCCATGCCGCCACCCTCGACCCCGGCAACCCCGCGAGCCGTATGCAGGCGATGCTCGAGGCCTTTGGCCGCGCCATGGAGCGCGACGCCCACGCCGGCGACAGCCAGCTTAGATTCATCATCACATATCCCAACAACGACGTGGATCCGGCGCCCCAGATCACCCTGATCAGGGAGTTCGCGTCCCGCTGGCCGGGACGGGTGGCTGTGGTGCCCTCGCTCGGGCGCCGCCGCTATGCCGCCGCGCTCCGCAGGGTGTGTGCCGTGGCCGGCAATTCCTCCGGCGGCATAGTGGAGGTGCCCTCGGCCGGTATCCCGACGCTTGATATAGGGAGCCGTCAGTCCGGACGCCAGCGCGCCCGCTCCGTCATATCGTGCGGTCCGGAGGCCGACGACATACTCAAGGGGCTGGACACCGTGCTCTCCGATGAGGCGCGCCGCATCGCCGGCCGCCGCAAGAATCCGTATGCGCGCCCCGACACACCCGAAATCATGGCCGACGCGATAGAGTCTTTCCCCTTCACGCCATGGCCCGTAAAGAAATTCCATATATCATGAACACTCTCTTTCTCATCACGGCCCGAGGAGGCAGCAAAGGGATACCCGGCAAGAACGTCAGGGACTTCTGCGGCAAGCCCCTCGTGGTGCGTTCCGTGGAGCAGGCCATGGCCCTCGCCGGCGACACCGACACGGTGTGTCTCTCCACCGACTCCGACAAGATACGCGCGGCAGCCGAGGCCTGCGGTCTGGAAGTGCCCTTTCTGCGTCCCGGCTATCTGGCCTCCGACACGGCCGGCTCCTATGAGGTGATCATCCATGCCCTCGACTGGCATGAGGAGCGGGGCAAGCGGTTTGACCGCGTGGTGCTGCTCCAGCCCACATCGCCGCTGCGCACCCTCGACGACATACGCGGAGCCATGGCGCTCTGGACTCCTGACGTCGACATGGTGGTGAGCGTCTGCGAGGCGCGCACCAATCCCTATTACAACGCCTTCGAGACCGATGCCGACGGCATGCTTCACGTCTCGAAAGGCGACGGTCGCTACACCCGCCGTCAGGATGCTCCGGAGGTGTGGGAATACAACGGCGCCGTCTACGTGATGACCGTCGCTTCCCTGCGCCGCTGCCCGATGTCGCGGTTCAGACGCCGTGTGCCCTATCCCATGCCGTCGCTGCGCTCAGTCGACCTCGACACGGAAGCCGACTGGCTCATAGCAGAGTCGCTCTTCCGACAGCTTTCCCCCTGATTCCCCTCCAATCCCGATAATCCTACGCATATGGCAACTTCCGGCAACACCGGCGGCGACCTCAAGGAAGAGGCCCTCCGCCTGCTCGGCCGCAACTACGGCTATCATTCATTCCGCCCCGGGCAATGGGAGATTATCTCCGCGGCGCTCGAGGGCAAGGACACCGTCGTGCTGATGCCTACAGGCGGCGGCAAATCGCTCTGCTATCAGATTCTGGCCCTCATGGGCGAGGGGTATGTGGTGGTGGTGTCGCCCCTCATCTCGCTGATGAACGACCAGACCCACACCCTCCGCGCCAACGGTATCGAGGCGGAGTGCCTCCACTCCAACCGCCCGGAGGAGGAGAACCGCGAGGCGCTGTGCAAGACATGGAGCGGCCGCAACCGGCTGCTATACATAAGCCCGGAGCGCCTGCTCATGGAGCTGCCCCAGTGGCCCGCGCAGTCGCTGCCGAAGCTCATAGCCATCGACGAGGCACACTGCATCTCGCAGTGGGGCCACGACTTCCGCCCCGTCTACACCGACCTGCGCAAGATCAAGGAGCAGTTTCCGGGCATCCCCGTGATGGCGCTCACCGCCACCGCCGACCACGTGACACGCAACGACATCGGGCGCCAGCTCGGCCTTCAGGATCCCACTGTATATATCGGCTCGTTCGACCGCCCCAACATCTCGCTCACTGTGATTCCCGACCCCGGCAAGAAGGTGAGGCTCGCCATGATATCCGACCTTATAGCGAAACACAGCGGAGACACCGGCATCGTCTACTGTCTCAGCCGCAGGAAAACGGAGGAGATGCACGAGGCCCTCGCCGCTCTCGGCCACCGCTCGGCGTGCTATCACGCCGGCATGCCACCTATACAGAGGGAGGAGGCACAGCGCCGCTTCGTGGCCGGCGAGCTTGACGTGGTCTGCGCCACGGTGGCCTTCGGCATGGGCATAGACAAGAGCAACATACGCTGGGTAGTGCACAACAATCTTCCGGGCAACATCGAGAGCTACTATCAGGAAATAGGCCGCGCCGGGCGCGACGGACTCCCTGCCGAGACTATCCTCTTCTACGGTTACGGCGACTACAAGATGCGTCGCGACTTCGCCGAGGATTCCGGTCAGCCGGAGCTCAATCTGGAGAAGCTGGAGTTCATGAAGCGCTACGCGGAGTCGCCGCTCTGCCGCCGGCGAGTATTGATGAGCTACTTCAGCGAGGAGATGACCCGCGACTGCGGC
This sequence comes from uncultured Bacteroidales bacterium, assembly GCA_900554345.1. Lineage (GTDB taxonomy): Bacteria > Bacteroidota > Bacteroidia > Bacteroidales > Muribaculaceae > Lepagella. Next base: position 2,859 of record USHH01000111.1, read on the forward strand.
AACTGCGACGTCTGCAACAATCCGCCGGCGAAGTTTGACGGCACGGTGCTCGCACAGAAGGCGATCAGCGCCTCGCTGCGGTCCGGGGAGCAGACCGGCGCCTACATGACGGCCGACATCCTGCGCGGCTCGGGAAGGAAGGAGCTCTTCGAGCTCGGCTACGACAGGCTGAAGACTTACGGCGCCGGGCGCGACCTTAGCGCTCCCGAATGGAACTGGTATATCCTCCAGATGATACAGCTCGGTCTCTTCGAGGTGGCCTACGACGAGGGTTCCCATCTCAAGGTGACTCCCTACGGACGTCGCGTAGTGGCGGGGCAGGAGCGTGTAGCGCTCAGCCGTCTTCAGGATTTCGGCAGGCGCCGGAAAGAGGAGATCCGCTACGAGAGGCCACAGCTGTCGCCCGACGAGATGCTGCTGGCCGAGCTCAAGAAGCGGCGCAAGCAGCTCGCCGACGAGGTGCTGCTCGCTCCCCACGCTGTCTTCTCCGACGTGGCGCTCGCAGAGATGGTGAGACTCAAGCCGTTGGACCTCGACTCCTTCGTAGCCCTGGAGGGCGTCGGCCTGCTGAAGGGCGTGAAATATTCCGACCCGATGCTCAAGGCCATCTCCAAGTCCGTGACCGGTAAGGCCAAGGTGGCCAAAGGTCTTTCCGGCTATAAGACTCTGCTGCTCTTCCGGGGCGGCTACTCAGTGGAGCGCATCGCCGAGGAGCGCGGCCTCAAAGACACTACCGTGGCCGGTCATCTGGAGCCATACGTGCTCGACGGCACGATCGGCGACACCTCGTCGCTGGCGAGCGGCGAGGATGTGGCGCGTGCCCTTCAGATCGCAGGATATGCCGACGAGGAGGAGCGGAAAGAGATGATAGAGCGTATGGGGCCTGCCCGTTTCCGGCTGGCCTCGGCCGTCCTGAAGCGCCACGGCCAGTGGCCCTCCATTGACTGACCCCTTATGACATAACAAAGGCGCCAGACATCCGTAAATGTCTGGCGCCAATACTTCTATTGATTTGTCGGGGTGAAAGGATTCGAACCTTCGACCCCCTGCTCCCAAAGCAGGTGCGCTAACCGGACTGCGCTACGCCCCGATGCAAAGAATGGCTTACTGCGTTCTGTTTGCGCTGCAAATTTAGCAATATTTACGCTTATACGCAACTTTATGGCCCCTTTTTTCGTATTGCTGACAGACATTCCGGCAATTCAGCCCCTCCGATTGTCGTTATTAAGTAAGGATTTATTAATTTTGCAGAAGAAAATCAGCTGACATGAAAAAGACACTTCTGACCATCGCGATAGTTTTTGCCGTAGCCCTCGTAGCCTCGCTCGGCGTCGAGGCGAAAAAAGAGGCCAAGGCTTCGGCTGCCTTCGCCGTGAAGACGCATGACTTCGGCAACATCAAGGAGGCCAACGGCCCCGTGAGCTGCGAGTTCACGTTTACCAACGCCGGCAGCGGCAACCTCATAATATACGACGCCACCGCCGAATGCGGCTGCACCCGTCCCGAGTATCCCAAGAACCCCGTGGCTCCCGGCAAGTCGGGCAAGATAAAGGTGACATATAACCCTGCCGGGCGCCCAGGCGCCTTCGAGAAGACCGTGACCGTGAAAGCCAACGGCAAGCCCTCGAAGATCCGCCTGAAGATCAAGGGCAACGTAATACCAAAGCGTTGAGATGAGACGCCTTACCGTATATGCGCTTCCGGCCCTTGCCGTCTGCTGTCTGGCAGGCGTCATGGCGGCGCGTGCCGAGGTGAAGTGGCTCCAGACTGAATATGACTTCGGCGTGATGATGGAGGCCGACGGCCCGAAGGCCGGCGAGGTGAAGATGGTGAATCTCGGCCCTGAGCCCACGATGATCACCCGGGTGAGGCCGAGCTGCGGCTGCACTGACGCCACCTTCACCGACAGGATACTCGAGCCTGGCGATACCGCCACGGTCACTTTCACCTACAGCCCGGCAGGGCGTCCCGGCAAATTCATGAAGACCATCAGAGTCTTCACCGGTGCGGACGAGCAGCAGAAACTCATAAAAATACGGGGCTCCGTGGTAGGCACCGACGAGACGCTCTCGCGTCATTTCCCCGTCAAGGCCGGTGCCCTGCGGCTCTCCGGCACGGCCCTCGATGCCGGGAAGCTGGCGCACGGCACTGCCCGCCACCTTTTTCTCACCCTATGCAACCAGTCGGCCGACTCGCTGCGCGTCTCCCTCTCCAATGCCAGCCCCGCCCTGAGCGCTGGTGTCAACCCGGAGACCATCGGGCCCGGCGACATCGCCACCCTCGGCGTCTACGTCAATACAGCCGACGAGCCGCAGATGGGTCCGGTGGAGTATCCTGTGGGCGTGACCACCTCGACCGGCGATTCAATCACCGTGACGGTGGCCGCGGAGATAGTGCCCGACACGGCGTCGCTCACCCCGGAGCAGGTCGACAACGGCCCGAGGGCGTATGTTAAGCCCGAGCTCGTGGATTTCGGCACACCGAAACGCAAGATACACCCCTTCAGCTTCCGCATCGCCAACGAGGGCAAGAGCGAGATGAACGTGACGAGGGTCTACTCGCGCAGCCCCGAGGTGGAGGTGAAGCGCTTCCCCATGTCGCTGCGACCCGGCAAGGAGGGTAAGGTGGAGGGTGTATTGAATCTTGAAAACCGACAACCGGGCCCCTTCCGGATCAATGTGGAAGTGGCCACCGACGACCCGCTGCATCCCGTCAGGACAGTGGCCCTCGTCGGCGAGATAAAATAAAGCAACCATAAAACCGAAAGAATCTTATAGCATATCATGGAGCATCCGGAAAACGACAGCCAGTATAAAGGCCTCCAGGTGAACGGCGGCGTCAACTCGCAGCCCACCGTCAACCCCTACCGCAATGCACTGAGGGCGAAACGCCCGCGGCTCACCGTCTCGGAATATGTGGAAGGGATATTGAAAGGCAACGTCAGTGTGCTCGGACGGGCCGTCACCCTCGTGGAAAGCACGGCCGACGCCCATCAGGCGATGGCGCAGGAGGTGATTGAGAAGTGTCTTCCATACTCGGGCAACTCGCGCCGCATCGGCATCACGGGTGTGCCCGGAGCCGGCAAATCGACGTCGATCGATGTCTTCGGCCTCCATGTGCTCCGTCAGGGGGGCAGGCTGGCTGTGCTCGCCATCGACCCCAGCAGCGAGCGCACCAAAGGCTCTATCCTCGGCGACAAGACGCGCATGGAGAAGCTCTCGCAACAGAAGGACGCCTTCATACGCCCTTCCCCCTCCGCAGGCTCCCTTGGCGGCGTGGCCCGCAAGACACGTGAGACCATAGTGCTCTGCGAGGCAGCCGGCTACGACAACATCTTCGTGGAGACAGTGGGCGTGGGCCAGAGCGAGACGGCGGTGCACTCCATGGTAGACTTCTTCCTGCTCATCCAGCTCGCAGGCACCGGCGACGAGCTCCAGGGCATCAAGCGCGGCATCATGGAGATGGCCGACGGCATAGTGATCAACAAATGCGACGGCGACAATGTGGAGCACGCGCGCCTGGCCGCGGCACAGTTCCGCAACGCCCTCCATCTCTTCCCGCCCACGCCCAGCAAGTGGCGCCCGGAGGTGGTGACCTACAGCGGATACTACGAGCTGGACATCGACAAGGTCTGGGACATGATCGACCGCTACTTCGCCTACGTGAAGAAGACCGGATATTTCGAGAAGAAGCGCAACCAGCAGGCCAAATACTGGATGATCGAGACCATCAACGAGAGCCTGCGCAACCATTTCTACCACACCCCCGAGATCCGCGCTCTGCTCGAGCAGAAGGAGATGAGGGTGCTCAACAACGAGCAGTCGTCGTTTACAGCCGCAAAAGACGTGCTCGACAGATATTTCGACATTCTGCGCCGCGACTCCGCGACAATGAAATGCGAATGATGAAAATTTGTTAACTTTGTGCTCGCGTTTCACGTTATACGTGAAACAAAGTTCAGATAATGGCCAATAGATTAGTAGAAACCGTCAGGAAGCAGGCGGAGCGTTACGGCTCCAGGGAGGCTTACCGTTTTTGCTGGCGCAAGGACGGCGAGTGGATGTCGACGTCATGGACCGAGTTCAGCCTCCAGATAGACGTGGCTGGCAAAGCGCTCGCCACGCTCGGCCTTCTGGAGAAAGACCGCATCGCCATCTGCTCTCCCAATACCCCTCAGATCCTCATCACGGAGTTCGGCGCATTCCAGAACCGGCTCGCCTCCATCCCCGTCTACAGCAGCAGCTCTCAGGAGCAGTTTGACTTCATCTGCTCCAACGGCGGCGCCAGGATAATCTTCGTGGGCGACAGCCACCAGTATCCGCTCCCCCATGACGCCCTTT
>USHH01000112.1 GCA_900554345.1 uncultured Bacteroidales bacterium
TGAAAAGACTCTATCCGGACATTAATACTTCAAATCAATGATATATTACACTAGTGTTATGTGTTATTCGAGCTCGTTGAGGTGTCATACCGTATCCTGAATTCGTAAATAGGATAGCCAATTTGTTGTATAATTGGTTATAATATTGTAACTTTGCAAATAAAACGGATAATATATGGCAACTCCTATTAAAGCGGTTCCGATTCTTACCGGTGAACTCGCAGATGAATTTGTTAGGTTGGCGGAGGAGAATGAGGTTAAGCCACGTAGGGCTTCTTCTCCGAATCGGAGAGCGATGGTTCTTGAGATAGAACGGCAATTAAGGGAATTTGTACCTTCATGGAAAAGATGACAGAAGACTATAAATTTCCGTTGGCCGAGAAATGTGTGATGCTTAGGTTTGATTGTGATGTGCTGAAGCATTGCACTCCATTTAGTTGTGGAGATGCGGATCTTGATGACTTCTTTGCGCATGATGCCATTGCTTATGATAAAGATTTACTTGGAAAAACATATTGCTGGGTTCTCAAAGATGATAATACTGAGATAGTGGGCATGATTACTTTAGCAAATGCGGGTATTCAAACCACTCATCTGCAGAACAATCCCAAAAGGCATCTAAACAAGAATATTGCTTTTCCAAAGCGAGGGCGTACGTATCCTGCCGTTCTTATAGGTAGGTTGGGCGTGAGTTCATCGTATCAAGGAAAGCAATTCCGAATCGGTGCTCAGATTATGGATTTTATAAAGAGTTGGTTTGATGGAGTGGATAATAAGACGGGATGCCGCTTTATCTTAGTTGATGCTGTCAATACAGAGCATGCTCTGAAATATTATTCCAGAAATGGATTCAGACCATTATTCCCACATATTGAAGATGAGAAGGAGTTTTACGGAATTCCAGAAGATGAGCAGTTGCGCACGCGAATGTTTTATTATGACTTATTGTCAGGTGATTATTAACAATCTGTCCTTTGCATAGCGATCCATTATCCCCTTGTCCTCCCGCATCTTGCGGAAGCTCTGTATTCCTACGGGATATTTCGTCATCTTACGGTGCTTATGGTCTTGTGTCCACATAGTTGACAAATTTCCCCGACAAGCAGTTCCAGCTATTATAATAGAAATCTTCCGCTAAGCAGCATGTGCATAATATCACTCAGCTTCTGTGACTCCCAATTGGAATATAAAGAGACGGCCGCATGCAAAGCTGCATGCGGCTCCTGTCAATAATCAAGGTCTAAGTATGTGTTGTTAGAGCTGATTTACCACGCCGGCGTAGAGTATCGCTCCTGTGCTCTCCTCGCTGATGAAGAAGATGAACGGGCGGTCGATGATGAATTCCGTCGAGTCTCCGAAGACTTCCAGAAGTCCGTCAGCCAATGCCGCCGATGCTGCGGTTGTACCTTCCTCGTTGGAGGTTATCACTGTCTCCTGTCTCAGGTCTGAGAGGGGAATCCTGTCGCCGCAGATTCCGCTGAAGTCATTGTCGGAATCCCCGATATGGAATCCCATTGCAGCGAGCTCTCCCGACAGGGAGCCCTTCGACCTGACTTCTAATCGCGGCATCTTCACCAGAAGGTACCGGCGTTCTGAATTGTCGGCAAATGTCACGGCACGGCTGTCGATATGCCGGAGCACCTCACCAACGGTCTTTCCCTCGTCAGGCAGTATCACCGTGAGGTTGAAGGAGGCGTTGCCGTAAGGGAGCTTCACACCTTTCCAGTCATCGCCCCAGCCGCAGACAGCGTGATATGTGTCGGATGTCGACATCATCGTGACTGTCGATGTGTCGCCGGAGTGGTTGGTGAATGTCCCTTCCTGCGACCTGTCCCTGTCGAATATCGACCATTTGCCGTTGAAGGCTGTGGCGCTGATGAGGCTCACTCTGCTGAGTGGGGGAGTGTCGAGGAAATCGCGGATCAGACCTCCGGTATTTCTCTCACACCAGCTGTTGATTTCCCTCCACGCGTCCTCCGAGCCAACAGAGAAAGGGTAGTAGGCGGCCTGGAAGTTTTCCCCGATTGCCGACAGATAGTCGGGGGAGGGGGTGATGGTCTCGTCGAGCCAGAGGGAGTTGGCGAAATACATATCTACCTTTTTGTCCATTGTCGGCAACGTGGCGAGCATATGGGAGTAGTAGGAGTTGAGGTCATCGAGCGACTCCACTTCCAGAAGGTTGAGCAGTTTTGTGAGTGTCCCGTCTTTCGCGCCGTTTGCTGCCATCGAGAGGTTCATCGACACGGTCACGGGGCTAAGTGCGATGTTGTCTTTTTCGGAGAGCTCAGCGGCCTTGCGGAGCAGCTTGACTCCGAACTCATTGCCGGCCTCGCATGCCCTGGTCTGTGCCGGCGACAGTGAGATTGAGGTCCGTGGATTGTCATCGTTCTGACTGTTGTGTTCCTCGCTCTCGCAGGAGGGGAGTGCCGTAAGGCAAAGGGCGCCGACTGCAAGCGCCAGACATTTGTTGATGGTTTCCATATTCTTTATTTTCTTAAAACTGTATTTCCACATCCTGTCGCTCTGCCGACATTGTCGGAGCCAAGGCCAGTGTCAGACCCATGAGTGACGCGATTTTCTTCATGATGGTTTAAGCGTTTTTTTTGGTTAATAACATTGTGCAAAGTTAGTGATTAGGAGGCATTACATGCAAATGAAAAGTTTTACGGGGCGGCAAAAAATATCCTTAATAATCAGTAGATTAAATTTTTTTATTTGCTAAAATCTTACGGCTCGCTGAAAAGCCTTACGGAGACCCTGTAAACCGGGCCTCAGGGCTGCTATCCGAGCTCGTTGAGCAGCTGGCGGACGTAAGGACCGAGGTTGGTCTCGTGCCTGTCGATGCCAAGCTTGCTGCGGATCGCGCTCCCCATCACGTAGTGGCGCTTCAGCTCTATGTAGTCGCCGATCTCCTTACCGCGAAGGCCGATGGCGTACATGCACAGATAATTGATCTCTGTCTGCGTGAGCCCGTGCTCATGGAGATACTCCATAAACCGTGGATGCGACACCGCGAACGCCTCGCTCGTCGTGTCCATAAACTTCTTCTTGTCCTTACGCAGCGTCTTGATCCAGTCACGGTATGGCTTCGCATAGTCATCGTTATCGGCAATCTCCTTTGCCAGCAGACTGTTCAGGACGTCAAGACGGATCCTGATGACATCCCTGACCGACTGCGAGATCTCCGAGTGTCTCTTCTCAACCTCCCTCAGCCTGTCTCTTTCAGCCTCAAGGTCGGAAATATCCCTGCGTAGAGCCTCAGCCTCGAGCATCTCCTTGTCCCTCTCGAGCTCTGCCTGTATCTTCTCTGCCTCCGCTTTTTCCTTATTCTTCCGCAGGGTTTCCTCTCTGAGCCGGAGGTTTTCATTCTCCTGCTCGGCGAGTCTGCGCCGGGTCTTCTGACGGTAGCCCAGATAGTAGAGCCATAGGGCAATCAGTGTCAAGGCAAATACTCCGCATAGTATTCCCCATATAGTCCTGTCCTTCTTTCGCAGGCTGTTGAGGCTATCGATCTCGAGCTGATGCCTCTTGTCGGCGTGCAGGAGATCGTTGGTGAATAGACCCTTATAATATCGGTCGTTGACAGCATCATACTCTTTATATAAAAGGAAGGCATCTCTGTAATGACCAAGCTTCTCCAGAATGTCAATCTTGTTCAAGTCATATTTAACGGTATCAAGAGTTCTCGGGCCTATCGTTGCGCCATTTATCACTTCAAGGGCTTTGTCAGGCTCTCCTATCTTTAAAAATCCTCGTGCGAAGTCTATTGTATAATCAAATTTCAGATCAAGATCCTGATATCGATCGAGCAATTGCCTAATTTCATCTGGAGAGCCAAACTGCAATGTATAGGATACGATCGATGGGGATAGATACATCTCCCCGGCCGGATTCTTTTCAACCAGTTGTCGGCAGATAGCCATCATGCTGTCCGCCTTTACCCGGTTTACTTTTATAGTGTATCCATCTAAAGCATTAGTGAAACACCTTACAGCTTTGAGATTGTAGCCCTTATCTTTAAACATTTCGGCGGCAGCGAGATTGTTTCTGATGTAGTCATCTATCCTATATTCATTGTAATTCAATGAACCGCTTGCCATATAAGCCCGTGCCAATGTCAGAGAGTCGGTAGCCTCGGCATGGAGGTCGATTGCTTTCATCAGCGACTGCATGGCGGCCTCGTCCTCTTTCCGGTTGAGGTGAATCACTCCTTGATAGTAATACGTGCGGAGTCGCTCGTCGGGGGTGCCGTGCTCCGGATAGTAGTCGATCGCGGGCTGGAGCACCTTGAAGTCGGTGGTGTCGATATAGTTCTTGTCCAAGGCCATCGACATCAGCAGCGCATATCTCGCCTCTGTCTCCCTCCCCTTGACCTCGGAGCCGGGTATGCTGTCGAGTATGGCGAGCGCCGAGTCGGGATGGCTCTCCATGAGGTTCTCGGCCGCGTCCATCTGTCGCCATGCCTCGCCATGCCGCCTGCAGCTGCCAGCCGTCATCGTCAGCACCAGCATGATCAGCAATATCCAACAGCTGCTACGCCTCATAGCCCGCGGGAATTATTTGTTCCAGCGGCGGCGCAGCGCGAAGTAGCTGCCGGCGATCAGCAGCAGCTCGACGGCCACGGTGGAGAAAAACCGGAAATATTCACCCTTCCTCAGCAGGTCGACGCCAAATATGGCCGTCATAGCGATGAAGTAGACCAACAGCAGCGACGGGATGAGGATGTAGCGTTTCGGCGGCTTCATGGCTGCATGTCGTTTACGTCAGATGTCTCCGCTTCTTCCTGGGGATATACCTTATATTGCGAGGCCTCCGGATCGAAATTGCCCGACTCCAGCTCCCGGTATATCTCGATGCAGGCCAGGGCGTCGAGCGCCGCGTAGGCCTGCTGGTTGCTCGTCAGCGAGTCGGCCTCCCAGTTGGTGAGGCGCTGACCCTTCGAGATGCGGCGCCCGAAAATTATGGCGTAGATGCGCGCGAGACTGTTGTCGGCGATGCGGTAGGCCTTCACATATTGCTGGAGGTCGATGAATCCTTTCGGCTCGATCTTGGAGAGCATGTTGAGGTTGTGGAAGTCGTCGTGGATCGAGAGGCCGATTTTCAGTATGCTGTCGTCTTCGAGCAGCTGTTTGATGCCGGGAGTGAGTCCGATACGGTTGAGCCGGATAAGGTAGCATGTGGAGTCAGTGGAGAGCTGCAGCAGCGCCACGGTGTTGGTGTGACCTTTACGGAAACTCGGACGTGTCTCCGTGTCAAAACCCACGACACCCGATTGTTCGAGGTCGCGGAGCGCTTCTGCAAGTCCGTCTTCATTGTCTATCACCCTGATATTGCCGTGATAACAGGCCGGAGGCAATGAAGCGAGTGCCTCCTTGGTTATCGATAACTGATAGACCGGTGTCTGGTGTTGTTTCATGTGTGCTCCACTGATGGGCAGGCCCATCATTCTGTTGATTGTCAATCTGCAGGCGGGTCAATGATGTCTTCTGTAGATATTCCGACTGCAAATTTAACTAAAATTCAGCTTTCACGCCATATTTTGCTCCATTTTATTTTAATCTCGGGCGTTTGGAGCGGCGCCGCGCCTCAGAAGCTGGTCGGCATCTCGAGATAGCGGGCGTCGGGGAAATGGCGGCCGAGCCATCCCCTGAGGTAGTGTCGCGTGTCGCCGCAGATGATGCTGTCGGAGTCGAAATGGGGATTGTAGACGAGAGCGAAGAGCTCTATGCCGTAGTCCCTGATGGCGCGGAGGGTGAGCAGGGTGGTGCTGATCGAGCCGAGTTGGCCGGTGGTGACCACCACTGCCGGCAGCTTCCTCTCGGCGATATAGTCGATTGTGAGGTAGTCGCCCTCGAGCGGCACCATGATGCCTCCCGCCCCCTCGATGAGCACATGGTCATATTTGGCGGCGAGCACCTTGGTGGCCTCCGTGGCGAGTGTCAGGTCGAGGGTTCTGGAGTCGAGCGCGGCGGCGAGATGCGGCGAGGCCGGATAGCTGAATATTATAGGCGCCGTGATATGCATCTGGTCTTCCGGTGTAGGCTCGATGCCCATCAGCCGGCGGTGGGTGGCTATGTCCTCACTGAATTCATGGCAGCCTGTCTGGATAAACTTCTGTGTGGTCACCGACTTTCCGGTCTTCATGATCTCAAGGGCGAGCCACGCCGTGGCGTAGCTCTTGCCGATGTCGGTGCCGATGCCGGTGACGAATAGGGTCTGTGGATACTGTGTCATTGTCTTGATGGTTTAAAAACGTTCCGCCGCCCCGGGAAGGGCGGCGGAATACTGTCGCGTCCCGAGGGAATGCCTTACCAGGCAAACATGGGATACTCGTTCATGATGTCGTTGACCTCACGGCGCACCTTTGCGATCTCCTCCTCGTTGTCGGCGTTGCTGAGCACGCGGTCGATGAGGTTGGCGATGGTCTCCATGAGCTCTTCCTTGGCGCCGCGTGTGGTGATCGCGGCGGTGCCGAAGCGGAGGCCGGAGGTGAGGAACGGGCTACGGCTGTCGTAGGGCACCATGTTCTTGTTGGCCGTGATGTCGGCCTCCACGAGCACGCGCTCTGCCTTCTTGCCGCTCATGTCGGGGAACTTCGGACGAAGGTCTACGAGCATGCAGTGGTTGTCGGTGCCGTCGGAGATGATCTTGTAGCCGCGGGCGATGAGGGCCTTGGCCAGGGCGTCGGCGTTTCTCTTCACCTGGAGGGCATAGTCTTTCCACTCGGGCTGAAGAGCCTCGCCGAAGGCCACTGCCTTGGCGGCGATCACGTGCTCGAGCGGGCCGCCCTGCACACCGGGGAAGACGGCGCTGTCGAGCAGGGCCGACATCTTCTTGATCTCGCCTTTCGGGGTCTTCTTGCCCCATGGATTATCGAAGTCCTTGCCCATCAGGATGATGCCGCCGCGCGGGCCGCGGAGCGTCTTGTGGGTGGTGGAGGTGACGATGTGGGCGTATTTCACGGGATTCTCGAGAAGGCCGGCGGCGATGAGGCCTGCGGGATGGGCCATGTCGACCATGAAAATGGCGCCGATCTCATCGGCGAGCCTGCGGATGCGGGCGTAGTCCCATTCGCGGCTGTAGGCGCTGGCGCCGGCGATGATCAGTTTCGGACGCTCCTTGCGGGCCTTCTCCTCCATCTCCTCGTAGTTGACGCGGCCGGTGGCGGC
>USHH01000113.1 GCA_900554345.1 uncultured Bacteroidales bacterium
CCCAATGGCTTCGCACCCCGGCCGCCTGCGGGTCCATGGGTATCCTGCCGATGTAGCCTCGCTTCGCGAAGGCGGCGGGACGCCGCCACTCCCAGTTTAGTTAAACACGTCTTCCACGACCTCACCGGTCTCGACCGCCTCGGCCGGCCCCGAGTATTCTCCCTCGCAGGGATTGAAATCGGCCGGGAACTCAAACTTCGTGTTCTGGCTGTAGGGGAGCCGCTTGTCGGCATACACCTTCTTCATGTATAGCCCGTAGAGCGGCAGCGCCGCCCTCGCGCCCTGGCCGAGGGCCATCGAGTTGAAGTGGATGTAGCGCTCGTCGCCGCCTACCCATGCCCCCGTCACCAGGTCGGGAGTGAAGCCCATAAACCATGTGTCGGAGTTGGAGTTGGTGGTGCCGGTCTTGCCCCCCATCTGCGCCGAGATGCCGTAGCGGCTGCGCAGGCTGGCGCCCGTACCGCTGTCGACCACATTGAGAAGTATCGACAGGATCTTATAGTAGGCGCTCTCGCTGATCACCTCCGTGCGGTGGGGCATGGCGTTATAGATCACGTTGCCCTGATTGTCCTCGATGCGCGACACGAAGACGGGGTCGACCCTCAGGCCCTTGTTGGCGAAGGCCGTGTAGGCTCCCACCATCTCCTTCACCGGCACGTCGACCGTGCCGAGGGCCAGCGGCAGCGTGGCGTCGATATGCCCCGTGATGCCGAACATCCTCATCTTGTTGGCGAGGTTGCTCGGCTGGAGCTCCGCCACGAGGCGCGCCGAAATCCAGTTGTTGGAGTTGGTGAGCGCCCAGCGGAGGTCGACCATCTCGCCGATCCTCGCCTTGCCGGAGTTGCGCGGCGCCCAGTTGCCGAAGACCGGCTGCGAGTTGAGATACATCGAGCAGGGGGTCTTGTCTTCCTCCATCGCCAGGGTGTAGAGGAACGGCTTGGCCGTGGAGCCGATCTGGCGGCGTCCGCGCGACACCATGTCATACTGGAAATAGTTGAAGTCGGGGCCGCCGACATATGCCTTCACATAGCCCGTGAGGGGATCCATGCTCATGAGGCCCGTGCGCAGTATGCTCTTCATGTAGAGCAGCGAGTCGTAGGGCGTCATCGTCACCCTCCTGGAGCCGGGCACTGTCTTGCCGCCTTCCTTCACGTAGGCGAAGACGTCCATCTCGTAGGGCTCGTGGAAGGCGCGCTCTATCTCCTCGTCGCTCTTGCCGGCGAGCTTCATCACGCGGTGGCGCTCGGTCTGGCGCATTGCGTTCCTGATGAGGCGCTGCACGCCGGCGGCGCTCAGCTCGTCGGGGTTGGTGGTGTAGGGGCCGGTGCGCTGGCCGCGCTTCTCCTTGTCGAAGGCGGGCTGGAGGGTGCCGCCGAGCCACTCATACACGGCCTCCTCGGCATACTGCTGCATGCGCGGGTCGATGGTGGTGTAGATGCGGAGGCCGTCGACGTAGAGGTTGTATTTCGAGCCGTCGGGCTTGGGGTTCTTTTCTATCCAGCCGTAGAGGGGATTGTCGGCCCACTGCGTGGAGTCGGTGTTGTAGTTGCCCATGGCGAGCACGTAGGCCATGTTGCTCTCGTAGTCGGAGCGGCTTGGGCGCTCGGGCTTCTTCATATACATGAGTCGGCGTATCTCCTCGCGCAGATAGGGGGCGCCTCCCTCGCGGTGGTCGACGCGGTGGTAGTCGAGGGCGAGGGGGAGGGCCTTCAGCGAGTCGGCCTCGGCGCGTGTCAGGCTGCCGTTCTTCTCCATCTGGTCGAGCACGACGTTGCGGCGGTCGCGTGTGCGCTCGGGGTGGCGGAGGGGATTGTAGTAGGAGGGGTTCTTGAGCATGCCCACGAGCATCGCGGCCTCCTCGGCCTTGAGGTCGGCGGGCTCCTTGCCGAAATATACGTTGGCCGCCGTCTTGATGCCCACGGCGTTGTTGAGGAAGTCGAAGCGGTTGAGATACATATTGATGATCTCGTCTTTGGTGTAGAAGCGCTCGAGCTTCACGGCGATCATCCACTCGATGGGCTTCTGCATGGCGCGTTTCAGCAGGCTGGAGGAGGGCTGCGAGTAGAGCTGCTTGGCAAGCTGCTGGGTGATGGTGGATGCGCCGCCGCTGCTCTTGTCGCCCATGGCGAGGGTCTTGACGGCGGTGCGTCCGAGGGCCATGAAGTCGATGCCGGAGTGATCCTTGAAGCGGACGTCCTCGGTGGCGATCAGCGCGTCGATGACGTAGTGGGAGACGGCGTCGTAGTCGGTGTAGACGCGGTTGCCGGCTCCGGCGAAATACCGGCCGAGCTCGGTGGTGCCGTCGCCGGCCATCACGACCGACGCCAGCTTGTCGTGGGGATCCTCGAGCTCCTCGATGGGAGGCATATAGCCGATCACGCCGTTGTAGATGAGCATCAATACAAACATTATCAGCAGCCCGAGGCCGAGGAATGAGATCCAGAGCCAGTTGACTATCTTCCTGTTGCGGCGCGCTCTGCGCCGGATGCCGTTGTCGGCGAGGTCGTATGACGCCGGGTCGTCGTTTCTGTTGTTATTGCGGTTGAATGACATTTCTTATGGAAGGATGAAGTGTTGAATTGCAAAGGTACAAAAAAATTCGCATATATATATAAAGAGTGAAGAGTGAAGAGTGAAGAGTGAAGAGTCAAGAGTCAAGAGTCAAGAGTCAAGAGTGAAGAGTGAAGAGTCAAGAGTGAAGAGTCAAGAGTGAAGAGTCAAGAGTGAAGAGTGAAGAGTGAAGAAGAGGCTGCGTCTGTAATCGACACAGCCCCTTGGCTTATCTGAGAATCCGGTTTGTAGGGACGTGCCTCCGGCACGTATCCCCCCTGTCACTCTTGACTCTTGACCCTTCACTCTTGACTCTTGCGCGAAGCGCCTTCACTCTTGACCCTTCACTCTTGACTCTTGCGCGAAGCGCCTTCACTCTTAATTCGCTTTCTTCCTCACGGAGAAGCCGAACCTCCCCACAATGGGGCCGAGCTCCTGGTATAGGCCGTGGGAATAGGCCAGTAGATGGGCCTTCTCCAGCTCAAGGGCGCCGGTCTGCTCGTTGATGAGCGAGGTGTCGACCCTGACGTTCTCGATGTCGGAGAGCATCATGTCGTGGGTGCCGAGATGTATGATGCTCTTGATGCGGCACTCAAGGCTTACGGGCGACTGGGCGATGGTGGGGGAGCATACCTTCTCGCCGGGGAGGGGGATAAGGCCGGTCTCCTTCCATTTGTCGTATCTGGCTCCGGAGCGCACGCCGGCCCAGTCGGTGGAACGTGCCATCTCTACGGTGGTCAGGTTGATGGTATATTGCATGGTGCGCATCAGTATCGGGTAGGAGGCGCGCTCGGCGCGCACCGAGATGTAGCACATCGCCGGGTCGGAACACACGATGCCGGTCCAGGCTATGGTCAGCATGTTCCATTCTTCCGGCGTCTCTCCGCAGGTGACGAGCACCGCGGGCAACGGATAAATCATTGTGGCCGGTGGCCAGGAGGTTTTCGAATACATGGTCTTCTGATTTTTAGCGATGATAAAACTTTCTGATTATCCAACACTTCCGCGCCCCCGGCGGTTCATATCCCCGGTATGTTATTCGGCAGATTGGCGCTTTGCGCAAGGGTGAAGAGTCAAGAGTGAAGGGTGAAGTTTTTCGCTAATAAGGGAAGGTTAAAGGTCTTTGATGTTTTGGAAGGTTTGGAGCAATGGCTTTATGCTCTCGAGAATCTGTGTCGAGTCCGGTATTTTTGAAAATGCCAGTTCCGGAAGCTCTCGAAGATAGACAATCTCCAGTCTATTCCATGTTTCCTCAAGAGCAGTAAGCAACGGGGATTCTGCTAAAGTCCGTTTCTGCCAGCCTTCTGGTTTGGCGAATAGATTTTTGTCATGTAGATATAGATTCCGGAAGTCATCCAAGAATTCAGGTGAATCGACATAGCACCTGATCTTATCATCGCTGTATAGATAATATAGATCATAGAAATGTCGTATCTTGGCTGTCAATTGAGGGAAGTACTCATCAGCCATGGAACATCTGGCTAAAGAAACGAGTTTCTCTGTCAGTGTCCGACGTTTATCAAGAACCGTTATCTCGAAAGGCTGCATATCATATTCTTCAAGCAGCTGTATGTCTCCTGTCTTTTGAAGGAAAGTCGTGAGAAAACTTTGTATAACACACCTTTCTGACGGATAAGGGTTGGCAAATGAGTTAATTTCTATAAGGATCTGGCCGGGATTGATGGACGATGCAGTCGAAGGCTCCATCAGCATTGGATACAGATAATAAGCCTTATAATAATGTGACCCTTTGCTGGTCTTGCCGGGCACCTGGATCTCCTTAAGTCCCTCGGTCATATTATGTGCGGTTTTCCGAATCAGGTTCTTTAATTGATTACCGCTCAACGACTCCGTGTCTGAAATCGCTACATCTATATCTTCGGAAAACCTTGCCCCGATGGAGTATGCCTTGGACAGGCTGGTACCACCCTTGAACACAGTGCGTTGGCCGGTATCATGTCTCGCCATCAGTTTCAGTGATCTGCTGATCCAGTAGTCTTTTTCTATAAAGATAGGACTGATTCCGAGGCCACCCTCCTCTAAGGGACGTGACGCGAAGCTTACCGCGTCACGGAATAACTGAGCGTCGGTATGTAGGTTCATAATATATTCCAGTTTCTTGCAGTCGGCAGGGCCGACGAAGTTATGCCGAGCCTGTATCTGCTCCCGGGGTTGATTGTATTCTGTAGGTCGGAAGTCGGGACTTCGAGAAAATCATAGATGGCGCCGACCTGGGCTCTGACGTATGGCTGATATGCCTTGCTCAAATCCAGCAATTGCTTCTGTTCCACAGCTGACAGCAGGTTGATCCAGACAGCCGTTTGCCGGATCGCCTCATCGGGAGTCGCGCCAGGAATCTCCTTTATAAGTCGCAGAGCATCGAGAATCACAAGGAGGGGAACATCGTCTTTCCCTATAGGGTTCGGCTGATATAGAAAGGAGATCTTATACTGCCCGCGCACTACGGGCCGGCGAGGTATATTTGAACCGATCAGGATTGCTGATGATATCTGGGTGGTAAGGGCCAGTCGGGCGAAAGCCCTGGTGCCCGTGATGTAGCCTATCACATCCCCTTTCCTTTCCAGGAATTCCCTTATGATTTCACTTTCAGAAGGAGGTAGCTCTCCGAACCGGGATTTCCGCGGTTTATAGTAACGCCCTTTTGACAGTCGCTTCAGTATGCCGGCACTCTCATATTGGTTGAGGGCCTTCACAAGAGTGGCACGGTAGCGCAGCGGAATATCGAAATCCGCCGGGCCCACCACTGTACCCTCAGGTAAGAGGTCGATATCCTGTCTGACTTTGTCTCTGATAATCATTATCGTGGATTTTTCTGCAAAGTTACGAAAAATTCTTGTTTCTGACGTAAAAAACAAGAATTTTCAGAACTTGTAGGCCAGCATCAGGTTGAGGTCGAACGACGACGAGCGCACATCGGGATAGTCGCGGTAGTGGGTGGTGCGCATATAGTTGGTGAAGCTCAGACTCGCGTAGAGCTTCTTCCATATCCTGTAGTCGGCGCGCACCTCCGTGACGTTGAACGAGGCCGCCGATTTGTCGCCCTGGACGTTGAGCGTGCGGTAGTCCACTTTCGAGAGATCGGTGCCGTAGCGGTAGCCGCTCCACGTGAACAGCCGGTAGAACTCATGGTTGACCGAGATGGAAAACCGGTCCTTGTCAATTACGAGGTTGGCGCCTGCCTTCACAGAGAATCCGGACGCGAAATTGTAGTTGCGCTCGTCGGTCTCGTAGTGGTCGGAGAGGATGGAGCCGAGGATCACCCCGTTGACGTGGGTGTAGAAGTCGAGCACACAGCGCTTTGTGTCGGAGTCGCGAAACATCAGGCCCGCCCCGATGCAGGCCGGGATGCCGAGCTTGTATGGCACCTTCTCGATGCCGTCGATGGTGTCGGAGTCGTAATAGTCGAAATGCTGGTAGAGGCCGATGCTCATGCTCGACTTACGCGACTCGAGGATCTCGCGGGCCAGCAGACGTCCCTTGATCTCGAGCTGCGAGAGCACGGGCTGCGACTTCATGCCCTGGATCTGCGCCCGGATGGTGAAGTAGTCGTAGGGCTTCGTCGACTTCACCTCGAAGCGGTCGCCGTATTCCATATCGAGCTGGGCCACGGCTCCGACATGCGTCTGGTTGAGTTTTCCTCTGGGCACGAGCGTGCGCATGCCGACCGAGGCACGGATGGCGAAGTTCGGTATGCCGTAGAGGCGTCCGCGCGTGGGGCGGTAGCGCCACGCCGGTGATGATGCGGTTGAGGCCCCTAATGGGCGAGATGAGGAAGCAGGCGAGCTCATGGCCGAAGCGGCGCGCCCCGCGCGTGCGCTCGTCGATGACGGCGTCGGAGGCGCGGAAGAGCACCTCCCCGATGGCCGTGCCCCCGATAGGGGTGGCTATGAAGTCGTTGGTGGAGGGATATTCCTTTTCCATGAACATCTCCCACATGGCGCTGCCTCCGATCGCAAATAATTCAGATTGCCAGAAGTTGAAACCGTTACTTCGCCCGGCATTAAAAAATATCGAACCATTGTAAGGATGGTCAAACATATTGGTATGAAGATGGTCGTCGTCCCATTCAAAACCATGCTTGAAATTCTCCTTGATTGTATTCCATGAAATATAGGCATAATGCCCTTTAAGCACGTATCTGTCGAAAGCCCAAAGACCGATGTTGAATCCAACGGTCTCGGCCCCGGCTCGCCAGAAGGCTTTATGTTCATGGAGACTGACATCTGCGCTGTCAGGCAATGCCGGGGTTGTGACTATATGCCGATAGGGTACATTTATCTGTCCATGTTCCGTTCTGTAGGCATCCGGAACGACTTGACTACTGTCCGGAGCTACAGGCATTTGTGGATAAGCCACGAATGCTGATAAGATTAACAGGAATATCGACGATATGGTCTTAATATTTGACATTATCGAGAATTCATTGATTTTTATTATCTATTCCAACTCTTTGTAAATTATTTGTCAAATTAATGTCTATTTTACTAAATCAGTACTATGTAAGTAATGAAGTTGTCTAAACTAATTTACGTTAATAAATAAAGTGAAAAAGTTTAAACTTTATGGTAATCTTCA
>USHH01000114.1 GCA_900554345.1 uncultured Bacteroidales bacterium
CCGACAGGGACGCCCCTGCCGGTTCTGGTGTTTGTAGCCGCCCTGACGGTAGGATGGACGGCCCTGATAGCTCCTCTGCTGGCCGTCGCCGTAGTCGCGGCGCTCGCCCTGTGCGGATGGATAGTTTACTTTCTCATAGGTCCCCTCGCCCTCTCCGTTGTCCTGTGAGAGCGACGCGGCGCTGTTGATACGTGGTCTTTTGGGTTTCTTTTCTGATTCCATTTGACGTCTTTTGTTTGATGCTATGTCGGCCGCCGGACATCTCTGCCCATGCGCGACATGTTGCTGGATGTGGTTTTCGGTTGATTTAATGAGTTTTTAAGTTAGACGCGGGTCTGCGTCATCGGTTAGCGCACGAAGCTGAAAACTTCCGCAAAAATAAAAATTAAAATTCAGTAAAGCAAATAAATGAATCAAAAACTGAAAAAAGGAGCTTCCCGAGGGGGAAGCTGTGGATTCAGAACAGTGTGTACGACATCTTGAAGGAGAGCGACGGGCAGACCTTGAGGCCCCGGATAAGGCCCATGTAGTCGCCCACCTTTCCGCTGATGTGGCGCACGTCGCGTGTGAGGTTGGTGCCGTCGTGGGTGATCACCTGCGGAGCGCCGCCCCAGAAGAGCACTCCTAAGTCGAAGCCTATCTTGAAACGCTTGTCGCGTGCCGGAGCTCCGCTGTAGCCGATGCCCACATAGGGTTTGAATCTGTTGACGAAAGCAGAGGCCTTCACCATGCCGTCCTTGCCCGGCTCCATTATATAGGGAGTGCCGTCCTTGAAGTCGCCCACATGCATTCCGAGGTGGCCGTAAGGCTTCATCTTCTCGAAAATCTGCTGTGCCGTCTCGGGATCAAGATAGGCATCGCTGATGCCTGGCAGGAAAGGCTCATCCATATACCTTTTATCCTCAAGATAGTCGTAGTAGTAGTTGTAGAGGTTCATCATCAGCAGCGAGGGCATCTCCTCGGGAGTGTTGGCCACGGTGCCCATCTTGTTGGAGCCGACGAGGAAACCCACGGTGAGGTGCCAGTTGCGGTTGGAGGGTATGGGCATCACGTCTACCATGAAGCGGAAATTGACGCCTGTGGGCTTTGCCTTCATGTCGATCACCTCGTCCATGTCGTAGTTGGTGAGCTGCGTCATGATCTCCTGCACCCTGTCGAAGTTGTTGCCCACCTGGCCGTCGGCGTAAGTCACGACGTTGAAGTGCATCGGGATGTTGATATGGGGCATGACGTCGACCCCGGCGCGCACACGCGCCCAGTCGGTAATCGGAGCGGCCAGCTCGAGGCCTACGCCGTTGGAGCCGATATTGAGGCCGAGGTCAAGATGGTTGAGCACATTATTGATGCGCATGTTGTCGAAGATGGTAAACGGGTGTCCCGGATCCATATAATCGGCCCCTCCAGCCGGAGAGAGATACTGCGCGGAAACGCCGGAAGCCACACAAAGGGAGGCGATAGCCGCAGCGAAGCGATGAAGAAGGTTCATTGTCGGTCAATATATAGTGGTTACAAATCTGACGGTGTCGGAGAGGAGAGCCGGCGCCTACACCTTATTATATATAAGGGGCGGCAGTAACGGCCGCTGTCCGGTATTGAGGTTTTAGGCCACAAAGATAGCAAGAAATCGGTTAACGGCAAAACATTGTCTTCAGCGTGGAGGGAGGGCCGAAGGTGACGGGGCTCGGAGGAAAAAGAGGCCGACAAGAGGCCGCGGGGTCCCGAAAAGAGGAAAATCAGGGATTAGGCAACAGAATGGCATATATCCATCCATCTATCTATGCCATAGCGCTTTCCAGAATTTATTAACAAGCCTTAACAGTTCATTTTTGTTAAAATTAACATTTGCATTTACAACTTATTATAGTATTCACGCGGATTTCAGGGATTTTAGTTAAAATTTGTTTTTGTAAAAAATAATGCGTTAAAAATTTGTTAGTTTTATTAAAGAGTTTTACCTTTGTGCTCAATTAGAAGCTTCAAAGGTTTTAATTCAATTCGCATCTATGCTTTTTGTCTATCAAACATACACATAAACACCGAGGTATCAGGCTATTTGGGACCTGAGACCCCGGAAAGCACCGATGACTGTCCATCAAATTCGTATTAAAAGTAGTTAAATTATCATAATCAATTCAAATCTCAAAGGAATGAATAGAAAATTAATCAACGGTTTGCTGCTGCTGGCCACCGCCACGGCTGGCGTCGGCATGTTCACGTCGTGTAAGGATACCGACGAGGACTACGCAAAAGAGATTATGGTAGGGCAGAAGAATCTGACCGACCGTCTCAACAATCTCCAGACCGACCTTGACGCCCTCAAGAACTGGCGTCCTGTGATCGAGGAGGCAATCTCCAAGCTCCGCAGCGAGCTTCAGGCTGAGATCGATGCCAACAAGAACGCCATCGATCAGGTGAACGGCAAGATCGACCTGCTCACTCAGCAGATTGCCAAGCTCGAAGGTGACCTTGCGGCCATCAACGACAAGATCGCCACTCTTGAGACCGCCATCAACTCCATCAACGACCGTCTCGACGCTCTCGGTGGCCGCGTAGACGACCTCAACAACAAGGTAGACTCTGAGGTGGCCCGCATCAACGAGGAGATCAACAAGCTCAGCGAGGCAATCGACAATCTCGCCGCATCTCTGCAGGGTCAGATCGACACCCTGAAGCAGGACCTCGAGGGCGTCACCTCAAGGGTTGACGGCCTTTACGATGACATCCACGGCGAAGGCGGCATCATCGACCAGATCACAGCCATCTCCGACCGTCTCGACGTCTTCTCCGACCGTCTCGACGCCGTTGAGGAGGAAGCAGCCAAGGCTCTCGGACTCGCCGAGACCAACGCCGCCGCCATCGAGAAGCTCGTGGCACTCACCGAAAGCCTCGACGGCCGTGTAGGCACTCTCGAGGACAACGTCCGCGACCTTCAGGAAGCTCTCGTCGACGTGATGGAGGAGCTCGCAAATCTCGAAAACGAGGTTGCCCTCAACACAGCCGACATCGAGAACATCTATGAGATCCTCAACCGTCACGACCTGCTCTTCTCGCAGCTCCAGACCCAGATGGGCAACATCTTCAACGCTGTCAACAACAACCTCAAGGAGCAGGTGACAAGCGTGATTGCCGAAGGCACGGCCAACCCCGTGTTCGGCTACCTCAACACTCCGTTCGGCATCAAGAGCAACATGCTTCTCGGCTATGCCGGCGTCGCTGACATCAAAACAAGCTTCCCGACTGATCAGACACGTGCTGAGTATGACACGGGCGCATCCGGTATGTGCCTGACCTCGGATGAATTGAAATACCTCATGGTGAATCTCGGCATCACACCCGAGGAAATCGAATCCGGCGACATCCTCATGCAGGAAGGCCCCGGCTCTCACAACGGTGATGGCTACCTCGGCACACTCTACATGACAATCAACCCGCTCGAGCGTAACTTCAGCACCATCGACGTCAGCCTCGTGACATCCGACGGCCAGAGCTCACCTGCCGGCATCCTCACCATCAAGAGCAGCGGCGACCGTCTGAAATACGGCTACACACGTGCTTATGATGAGAGTAAAGTCACAGAGCAGGGCTTCTACGCTACCGAAGTCAGCGTTCCGAAGAACAGCGAGACAACCAACACTCTCGGCATCCAGATCAACAAGGAGATTGGCACAGCCTTCAAGAACCTCGTTGAGAACCGCTCGATGTCTGACCTCGCATACGTGGCCAAGACCATCTACGACCAGTTCAACGGCGTTTGCGACGCATACGCAATCAACGTGAACTACAAGCAGACCAACGTAGACCTTAACGGCAACAACGTTGAGACCGACCGCAACGTACGCAGCGGCTACAACATCGGCGTGGCTACCTTCAAGCCCCTCAGCTACTGCTTCCTCTATGGCCAGGGCTCAGACCGTCGTCTCCCCGAGTTCTCGCCGATCAGCGAAGTTCTCGAGAACCTGAAGGACGACATCAAGATCAACCTCACATTCAATGATGTGACTTGGACAGCCATCACTCTCAAACCCGAAGACTACCTGATTACAGAAGCTTCGATTGTAATCGATCTGGGTGGAATCAAGATCTACAATGGCAATCAGGAAGTAGGCGAGATTCGCGAAGGCACGAAAATCACCCTTGGCTACAAGGATGGCCAGGCCACAACGGAAGATGGAGACATCAGCGGGCTTATCAATGAGCTCAACGAAAAGCTCGGTGGCACTATTGAGAACATCACCTCACAGGTTAACAGCCAGGTAGCCGCGATGGTAAACAACATCAACAGCCAGCTCAAGGGCATCAACGGCCAGATCCAGGACAGCCTCGACAAGATCTTCGAGAACATCAAGAACCAGCTCGGCAACAAGCTTGACCTCGCCGACAACCTGATTGAGAAATACAACCAGATCGCCCGCAAGATCAATAACATCCTCGCCAACCCCAACGCCTACCTCCAGGTGATGATGGCTTACCGCGGTGCTGACGGCCAGCTCCACCACCTCTCCACCAACCCCAACGATCCTACCATACTCGTCGGCAACGGTAAAGGCGTAGAGCTCTTCGCAACCTCCTACTCTGCCGAGCTCATCGCTCCTTCCTACAGGAAGATTGTGGCTGTGATTGCCGAGAACGGCAGCATCACAACTAACCTCGACGATATCAACACCGCCAGCGAGCTCGACCAGATTCTCCCCGGCCGCCAGCAGAGAATAGCCCTCAATACCCAGGAAATGAAACCGGGCTACGTCTACACGATTCTTTACACTTCGATGGACTACGCAGGTCACACCTCGACACGCAGATATTACGTGAAAAAATAAGTCGTGACAGCAGAGTCTGACAAAGTGAAATCAAGAACCCAATAAAGAGATAAACAAATGAAATTAAATAAAATCTTACTGACAGCCTCGCTTCTGATGGGTGGCCTCTGCAGCGCCAACGCCCAGGAAGAGGTGACAGAATATGTCTTCATTCCCAACTGGTACGTCCAGGCTCAGGTGGGTATGCAGGAGACATTGGGCGAAGGGAGCTTCGGCGACCTTCTCCAGCCCAATGTACAGCTGGCCGGCGGCTACAACTTCAATCCGTATGTAGGCCTTCGCCTCTCGGTGAACGCATGGAGCTCGAAAGGCACCAGCAAAATCTTCGACACACGCTACAAATGGCGCTGGAACTATGTGGCACCGATGGTTGACGCCATGTTCAACATGACCAACATCCTCGGCGGCTACAATCCCGAGCGTCTCGTAGAGGTGAACGTGTTCGGCGGTATCGGTGTCAACGTGGCATGGGACAACGACCAGGCCTGGGACCAGAACACCGCGTTCCTGAAGAACAACAACCTTCCCAACTCGCCTGAGTATTATATGCTCGGCAAGCTCTGGGACGGCACAAAGGCACGCTTCGTGGGCCGCTTCGGCGCCGACGTCAACTTCAACCTGACGAAGAACTGGCAGGTAGGCCTCGAACTTCAGGCCAACGTGCTCCCCGACGGCTACAACTCGAAGAAGGCCGGCAACGCCGACTGGTATTTCAATGCCCTCGTAGGCGTGAAATACTCCTTCGGCGACCGCTACGAGAAGCGCGTGAAGACAATCGCACAGCCCGAGCCCGAGATCATCGAGCGCGTGGTTGAGAAGGTTGTCGAGGTTCCCGCTGCTCCCGTACAGAAGGAAGTGTTCCGTCGCGACGTCTTCTTCAAGATCTCCAAACACGTGATCACACCCGAGGAGATGCAGAAGGTGGCAGCCATCGCCGACTACATGAAAGCCAATCCCGACTCGAAGGTGGTCATCACCGGCTACGCCGACAAGGGCACAGGCTCCATGGCCTTCAACCTCCACCTCTCCGCACAGCGTGCCGAGACTGTTGCCAACACACTCACCAACAAGTATGGCATAGCCCGCAGCCGCATGGAAGTGAAGAGCATGGGCGAGACAATGTTCCAGCCCTATCCCGATCCCGTCCAGAACCGTGTCGCAATCTGTATCGTAGAATAATCTCCGAGACAGGATAATAACGACCGATAACCGACGTTAATAGATTGTCACACCTGTCTTGCATAGGCCGTGGGCCTGCAAGGCGGGTGTGACTTCTTTATGTTTCACACGGCGGCGCTCCGACCGGAAGGCGCCCGCCACATTTCTATCCAAATTCTCCAAGGAATGAAGAAATCATTACTTCTATCGCTGGCAGCGGCCTTCGTCATTCCCGCGACGGCCCAGATCAGCACAGGCTACTACCGGGTTGAAAACTATATTACCCACCGTTACGCCTACATCGTAGACAACAAGGGAAGCATCAACTGGACCACCACCGAGGCCGACCTTCAGGCAATCAGGCTCTGGAAAGGTTTCGACAAGGCTGCCTGCGATCCCGCATCCGTCCTGTATTTCGAACATAAGGGCGGTATAGAATACAACGTCTCGGCTCAAGGCACCAGCATCTATGACATGATAGAATATAACCTTCGACTTATCGACGCAGGGGAAAACACATGGTACGCCTATGGGAAGAAAGACCAGTTTGTGAAATATCTCGGCGACGGCGAAAGAGCCGATGTTGGTGAAGGCTATATGTGTACCTCCGCCACAGGAGACTATCGTCGTTGGTATATAAAGAATATCACCCCCGACGGCGACAACTATTTCGGCATCAACCCTGAGGTGACCGTCGGCGGCAAGTTCTATGCCTCGATGTTCGCCTCCTTCCCGATGTCACCCTATTCACAGGGAATGAAGATGTATGCCATCACGCTTGTCGACCAGGGTATGGCCGTGAAGACGGAAATCACCGGCACCGCACCCGGCGGATGCCCGATCCTTATAGAATGCAGCTACGCGGGCGTCTCCGACAACCGCATGAACGTAGGAGGCAGCGGCACGATGCCAGCCGACAACATGCTTCGCGGCGTCTACTTCGATAATGATGACGGCAAGCACTGGAACCGCACCGCCTTCGACACCGACACCATGCGCGTGCTCGGAACGTGCAAGGACGGCTCGCTCGGCTTCGTAAGCGCCGGCTACCAGTATATCCCGGCCAACAAGGCATATCTCCTCGTGCCGAAAGGCACTCCCGAGGAGCTCAAGATCGTCACTTACGAGGAATATCTCGCCAACCGCCAGATCTACCCCACCGGAGT
>USHH01000115.1 GCA_900554345.1 uncultured Bacteroidales bacterium
CAGCTCGTTGAAAGGAGATCAAGTGCGGGACATCCGTCCCCGCCGGCGAGGTGTTCGTGGACGGCAGCGGCGTAGGCGAGGTGGGGGCTGTGGTGCTCAACGACCGGAAGCTGCTGGCCGAGGACGGCATGGTGGTCTATGTGGCCGACGGCGTGCGCCTCGAGAAACCCCTCCAGCTCGTCAGCATCCTTGAGAACGGCACTCCCCTGATGGCGGTGCGGCGCCTGCTCATCGTGATGGGGCGCGACTCGGAGGCGAAGCTCCTGACCTGCGACCATACCCAGAACCCCGACGTCGACTACCTCTCGCTCCAGACGGTGGAGATCATAGCCGGCGCCGGCTCGCGCCTCGACTATTACGACCTCGAGGAGTCGACGGAGAAGACGCGCCGCCTGTGCAGCGTGTATCTCGAGCAGCACGAGGGGAGCGAGGTGCTCCTTGACGGCATGACGCTCTACAACGGCACCACCCGCAATGAGTATTACTGCTCGCATCGCGGCGCGGGCGGCCGTCTGCGCCTGCTCGGGATGGGCGTGGGCGACGGCCGGCGCCGCATGGAGACCTACTCCCATGTGGGCCACGAAGTGGCCGAATGCCACACCGACGAGCTCTTCAAGTATGTGGTCGACGACGACGCGGCCGCCTCTTTCGAGGGTATGATATATGTGGCGCCTGGAGCCGTGAAGACGGAGGCCTACCAGAGCAACCGCAACATCGTGGGCTCCGACACGGCGCGTATGTACTCCCGCCCGCAGCTGGAGATCTACAACGACGACGTGAAGTGCAGCCACGGCTCGGCGGTGGGACGCCTCGACGCCATGCAGCTCTTCTACATGCGCACGCGCGGTCTCCCGGAGGCCACGGCCAAGCTCCTGCTCAAGCAGGCGTTCATGGCCGACGTGATAGAGGGCGTGAGGCTCAAGCCGCTGCGGGAGCGGCTCCACATCATGATGGAGCGGCGCTTCAGCGGCGTCAGGCCCGAGTGCTCGAGCTGTCAGGGTTACGGATGCGGAGAATCAGACACTGATACCGATACAGAGACATTATAATGATGGATGTAGCTAAGATAAGGGAGAGGTTTCCCATTCTCAACCGCGAGGTGGGAGGCAAAAAGCTGGTGTATCTCGACAATACGGCCACCTCGCAGACCCCCCACCGGGTGGTGGCCGACATAATGCAGCTCTACGAGAACACCAAGGCCAATGTGCACCGCGGCGTCCACACCCTCTCCCAGGAGGCCACAGAGCTTCAGGAGAAGACGCGGCGCCACGTGAGGGACTTCATCAACGCCGCCTCCGAGGAGGAGGTGATATTCACACGCGGCACCACGGAGGCCATCAATCTCGTGGCCGCCTCGTATGGCGACCGCTTCCACGACGGCGACGAGATCATCCTCTCTGTGATGGAGCATCATGCCAACATTGTGCCCTGGCAGCTGCTCCAGCGCCACAAGGACATTAAGCTCCGCGTGGTGGACATCGACAGCCGCGGGATGCTTGACCTCGACCAATACCGCAGCTATTTCAACGAGCGCACGGTGATGGCGGCGTTCTGCCACGTGAGCAATGTGCTCGGCACAGTCAATCCGGTGAAGGAGATGATAGCGGAGGCCCACAGCCACGGCGTGCCGGTGCTGGTCGACGGAGCCCAGGCGTCGCCCCACCTGAAGATCGACGTGCGCGACCTCGACTGCGATTTCTACGCCTTCTCGTCGCATAAGATGTATGGCCCCACCGGGGTCGGTGTGCTCTACGGACGCCGCAGGCTCCTGGAGTCGATGCCACCCTACCAGGGCGGCGGCGAGATGATAAAGCACGTCAGCTTCAGCCACACCACTTTCGCCGACCTCCCCTTCAAGTTCGAGGCCGGCACCCCCGACTTCATCGACATCGCGGCTTTCGACAAGGCCCTCGACTTCATCGAGGAGACGGGGCTCGAGAAGATAGAGGCTCACGAGCGCGAGCTCCTCGACTACACCACACCCCGGCTGCTTGAGATTCCGGGCATCACAGTCTACGGCACGGCGCCCGACAAGAGCGCTGTGATCTCGTTTCTTGCCGACGGCATCCATCCATACGATGTGGGGATGCTGCTCGACAAGCTCGGAGTGGCGGTGCGCACGGGCCATCACTGCGCGATGCCGCTCATGGAGCGCCTCGGCATCGCAGGCACCGTGAGGGCCTCATACGCCGTCTACAATACCTTCGAGGAGGCCGACGCCTTCATCGCCGCCCTCAGGAAGGCCCTCTCCATCCTCCGCTGACCTTTCGATTAATAATCCAACTACCATATAGCAGGATGCATGATTCATGACAAACCAGATGATTATGAATCATGCATCCTGCATATAACAAGTCTATTATCCCTCAATGAAAATCTACGACGCATACGCCGATGTGAAGATACGGAGGCGATATAAAAAGCTGCTTTTAGCCGAAGGACTCACCATAGGCCAGGCAGACAAGTTATATACGCGTTTCGGCACCTATCTTTCACGCATGCGTGGCGTAGGTTTCGATGTTATACTGAGCGCGTGCGAATCTGAAAGCGAGTTTCGGAAAGTGCTGCGAATCATTTTCGATGAGAAGTGGAAAGGGCACATGGAATATCATGAAGTGCCGTTACATTTCTACCGATACCTCAATTTCCTGCATGCACTCATGGCTCTTGAGCCCCTCAATGCCATCGAGGAACTGGATCCGATTTCGGAGCCGGAGTCGATCCCATTACGGAAACTATCTGAATATGAGCTGCCTTATGTCGATACCGAGGGTAGCCTTGGCATCATCATCAATCCCTGGCTTGTAACGCGCATCATGGAGTCAAAGAAGACCCTGGATGCCGGTGGTCTCATCGAGATATGCCGCACATTCTACGGTCCGTTGCTCTCCGGCATGACTGATGCGAGATGGAAAAAACTGATTGACAATCTCGGAGTAAAGAAGAGTGTACGTCAAAACAGCAACTTCGTGAGGAACATAGAGGTGACGGCGGAAGGCTTGACAGTGGTGCTTAATCCTTCAGATACGTTACATTACGTAGTAATGAGAATCGGAGTTGAGCAGATAAGAAAGTCCAACTTGAAACTCTACGGCGACAAGATCATCCATCAGCAACCACCCGCCAGTCAGGAAATGTCGTTTCGTCATATCGGCGATAAGCGGTTTCTCAACATAAAAGGCACTGGGCTCGATAAATACAAGCTGATGGTAATCCTCAATTCGCAATACCGCCTCGGGCTTGAGTTACGTATGGTCAATAAGCCTGTGTCGCGTGCTGAAAGCGCCAGACTTTTACAGCAACTACTCGGCAAGTCAGGGAGCGATGCTGACTCCTTGGAAGAGCTTCAGGATCAGGAGCCAGAGCAACCTGTTGGTCAAGCGCAAAGCAAGACAGAGCCTGAAACGCAGTCTGAGTCTCCCTTATGGAATGCCGACAGTCTCTTTGGCATGATGACTGATGAGGAATGGTCTATTCTTAGTGAATAGCCCGATTCATATTATTTTGGAGCCAGACGTCTGGCGATTTCAGTTCCACATCCACCAGGTTGCCTCCGGTCAGCTTTGATACGGCCTTAATACTGAGACTTCTGATTGACGTCTCCCTGGACAGCTCTTGAATCCCTTATGAACCGTTCCTGGAAACCCATCCAGTCGATGTAGGGAATGCCGAGCGCCTCCTCCAGCTTCATTGCCATATCGGGAAATCTCATGTTATTTCGCCGAAATAATTTTAGAGGCAAAATAATCACAGTCAAATCTTTTGTATATCAAAATTTGTTAGTAACTTTGCAAGAAGATAAGTTATGCACATAATCTCACATAGAAAAATCAAAGAGTTCTATGAATTGCCCGGCAACGGAGATTCGAGAATAGCGTTGGAACGATGGTACGACATCGCCCAGCAAGCCCAATGGCATAATCTGTCGGAGATTCGAGAGGATTTCCCGGCTACCGACTATGTAGGCAATCAGCATTATGTCTTCAATATCAGAGGCAATAATTACCGATTGGTCGTAGTGATAAAATTCACGATAGGCAGAATCTTCATCCGTTTCGTCGGGACTCACAGTGAATACGATAAAATTGATTGTTCAACCATCTAAGTATAACAATATGGATATTTCAAAACAGCAATATGAGTATGCGCTCAACCGCATTGAGGAACTCTTGCCGCTTGTTACTGACGAAACTCCGGCAAGCGATAAGAACGCCATTGAGCTGACCATTGTCTCAGATGTGGTTGAAGCATACGAGAAGCTCCACTACCCGATTGCAAAACCGACCGTCGGTGAGCTTATCAGCCTTTCAATAGAGGAGAAAGGCATGACGCAGAAACAGCTTGCCAAAGAGCTTGGCGTGAGTCCGTCAAGAGTAAGCGACTACATTTCCGGTCGTGCTGAGCCTACATTACGAATAGCCCGTGCAATCTGCCTTATTCTCGGCATCGCACCCGCCGCCATGCTTGGTATCTGAACGATACCCGATACAGTCATAGAGGGCCATTCCATTGATTTGGAGTGGCACTTATTTTCCCGGTGAACATCATTGGGGTTGTGTCCGTTATAAAAACTGCGAAGCGCTCAACTCTTCCGCGTGGCGGATTCCTCCGCATAGCGGTCGGGGAACTTGAAATGCTGCCTCGGATGAGTCAGAGCCCACACCACGAGGAAGACTCCCAGAAGGATGAACGGGATACTGAGCATCTGCCCCAGATTCATGCCGTACTTCTCGATCATGGCGTATTCCGAAGCCACCTGAACGTTCTTCACGTATTCTATGAGGAACCTCGGCAGGAAGATGCCTATGAAGAAGACTCCCGTGATGAGCCAGGGACGCTCCTCGGCGTTCTTCTTCCAGTACATCCACATCAGCAGCCCGAAGAGGGCGAAATAGCAGAGCGCCTCGTAGATCTGTGTGGGATGGGAAGCCACCGTGTCGCCGTTGCGCACAAACACGAAGCCCCAGGGGAGCGTTGTCTCGCCGCCGTAGATCTCGCTGTTCATCAGATTGCCCAGACGTATGAGGCCGCCCACCAGGGCGATGGCGACCACCAGCTTGTCGAAGGTCCACGACGCCGGCTTCTTGGCCACGATCCAGGAGAAGAGAAACACAGCGATGATATTGGCAATAGTGCCCCCGTGGGAGGCGAGGCCGCCGTTCCAGATCTGGAGGATCTCGGCTGGATGCTGCGAATAGTAGTCCCATTCGTAGAAGAACACGTGGCCGAGACGGGCGCCCACGATGGTGGCCACCATGACGTAGGTGAGCAGGATGCCGAGCCAGCGCTCCGGAGCGCCCTCGTGGCGAAACATCCTGGCCACTATCCAGTAGCCGATGATGAAACCCACTGCGAATGCCAGGCCATACCATCTCACCGAGATGGGCCCGAGGCTGAAAAACACCGGATCGGCGTTCCAGTAAATGAAATCGAGCATAGTAGATATTATTGCTGTGTTTGAAATGTAGGGTTGAATAAAAGGCATTGCGGGAAAGCCGCGGGCCTCGAGGCCCGGGCTCTTCCCGCAATTGTGTTTCAGGATCAGAGACGCTCCACGATCTCCGCGGTGTCTTTGGCGATCATCAGCTCCTCGTCGGTGGGGATCACCACCACGTGGATCTTCGAGTCGGGGCCGGAGATCTCCACCTCCTGGCCGCGCTTCCTGTTGGCCTCGGCGTTGAAGGTGACGCCCATGAAGGCGAGCTTCTTGCAGATGGCCTCGCGGGTCGAGATCTGGTTCTCGCCGACGCCGGCGGTGAAGACTATCACGTCGACGCCGCCGAGCACTGCCGCGTAGGCGCCGATATACTTGAGGATGCGGTATTCATACATGTCCATGGCGAGCTTGGCGCGCTCGTCGCCGCGGGCTATGGCGTCCTCAACGTCGCGCATGTCTGACGAGCCCTCGGTGATGCCGGCCACGCCGCTGCGCTTGTTGATGAGATTGCTCAGGCCCTTGGCGTCGAGACCCTCCTGCTCCATGAGATATACGAGCGCGCCGGGATCTACGTCACCCACGCGGGTGCCCATCATCAGGCCCTCCGTCGGGGTGAGGCCCATCGAGGTGTCGATGCTCTTGCCGTCGGCTATCGCCGTGATCGAGGCGCCGTTGCCGATATGGCAGGTGATGATGCGCTGCTTCTCATAGTCGAGGCCGAGAAACTCGCAGGCGCGGCGCGACACGTAGCGGTGGCTCGTGCCGTGGAAACCGTATTTGCGCACGCGATATTTGTCGTAATAGGCGTGGGGCAGCGCGTACATGAAATTGACGGCCGGAATGGTCTGGTGGAACGACGTGTCGAAGACCGTGACCTGCGGCGTTCCCGGCAGCACCTTCTCGATCGAAAGCACGCCTTCGAGGTTGGCGGGGTTGTGCAGCGGGGCGATCTCGAACAGCGAGCGGATCTTCGTCTTGACGTCCTCGGTGACGATGCAGCTCTCGGGGAAGAACTCGCCGCCGTGGGCTACGCGGTGGCCGACGGCCTTCACTTCGTCGAGCGACGCGATCACGCCGTGGGCGGGGTCGGTGAGGGCGTCGAGCACGAGCTTGATGCCGGTCGTGTGGTCGGGAATCGGTTGGTGAAGCTCGAACGGCTCCTTGCCGACGGGTTTATGGGTCAGGTCGCCTTCCGGGAGGCCGATACGTTCCACGATGCCTTTTGCGAGCAGTTTGCTCGACGCGTCCTCCATGTCGATCACCTGATATTTGATCGAAGAGGAGCCGCAGTTTAAAACCAGAATTACCATAACTTCTATTTTAAGTTTTTATGTTTTTTCTTCGTCGTTGCGCTTCCGGGCGGTGTTGTCGCCGCCTTCGGCGTCGTTTACAAGCCTGACCCCACCCCGGCCCTCCCTCGGGGAGGGAGATGGCGTACGTTTCATTCGCTTTAGGGCTGCAATCCGGTTGTTTATGTTTTTTCTTCGTCGTTGCGCTTCCGGGCGGTGTTGTCGCCGCCTTCGGCGTCGTTTACAAGCCTGACCCCACCCCGGCCCTCCCTCGGGGAGGGAGATGGCGTACGTTTCATTCGCTTTAGGGCTGCAATCCGGTTGTTTATGTTTTTTCTTCGTCGTTGCGCTTCCGGGCGGTGTTGTCGCCGCCTTCGGC